>JALZDD010000160.1 GCA_030862715.1 Actinomycetota bacterium
CCGGTGTCGGGTACGACCGGCTGGTCCGGCAGCAGCAGGTCCTCGATCATGGCGTCGGCGACGACCGCGCTCTTCGAGGACCACCAGCGGTAGATCGTCTGCTTGGAGACACCGGCCTCGGCCGCGATGCCCTCGATGGTGAGGTGGTCATAGCCCTGGGTGGCGAAGAGCCGGCCGGTCGCGTCGAGGACCGCCATGCGAGCCTCTTCACTGCGTACGGCACCTCGACGGCGCACTCTTGCTGACGCTGACATGAACGGCATTCTAGAGCCTGTTCTACTTCATGGCGAAGCACAGGTGTGACACATCGCTGGCTCAGTAGCCCTTGTCGGTCGACGCACAGGTGATTAACTGGACGAACCGTTGCGAATAACGCGCGGAAGTGTTTAACTGGACGCACCGTTGCGAATTACCGGAGGGATGCCGTCATGGCGGAGTTGTTGTATCGATTGGGGAAGACGGCCGCGCGCCGCGCCTGGCTGGTGATCCTTGCCTGGGTGTTGGCGCTGTTGGGCGCCGCCGGGGCGTATGTCGCCTGGTCCGGTGAGCTCACCACCAGCTTCGACATCCCGGGGCTGCCCTCGTCCGAGGTTGTTGACGAGCTCCAGAAGGGGCTGCCCGTCCTGGCCGGCGGCTCCGGCACGATCGCCTTCCAGACCGAGGACGGCACCCCGCTCAGCGCCACCCAGAAGCAGGAGATCCAGGCGCTGATCACCAGCGCCGAGGACCTCCCCGACGTCGCCGCGGTCACCGACCCGTTCCAGACCGAGGCCCAGCGCAAGGCGCAGGCCGAGAAGGTCACCGAGGGCCAGGCCAGGCTCGAGGCCGGCCGCGCCCAGCTCGACAGCGCCCAGGCCAAGCTCGACAAGGCGCAGGCCGACCTCGACAAGGCCCGCGCCCAGCTGCAGGCCGCTGGGATGCCGACCACCCAGCTCGATGCCCAGCAGGCCGCCCTCGACAAGCAGCAGGCCAAGCTCGACGACAGCGCCGCCGACCTCGAGGCCAACACCGCGAAGGCCGAGAACGGCGCCGAGCTGCTCCAGCTCTCCGAGGAGATCCGGATGGTCTCCGCGGACGGTTCGGCCGCCCTGGTCAACGTCGCCTACTCCGTCGGCCGTCTGGAGATGTCCGAGGAGACCAAGAAGGCCACGGTCGACCACTTCACCGACAACCCGATCGACGGCGTCGAGATCGGCGTCTCCTCCGACATCTCCCAGGAGGCGCCCAACGCCGTGGGTCCCGGTGAGATCGTCGGTGTCGGCGTCGCCGCGATCGTCCTCCTGGTCATGCTCGGCACGATCATCGGTGCCGGGGTCCCGCTGGTCACCGCGCTGACCGGGGTCGGCATCGGTGCGCTCGGCGCGCTCTCCCTCTCCGGCGTCGTGGAGATGGCGTCGATGACCCCGGTCCTGGGCTTGATGCTGGGCCTGGCGGTCGGCATCGACTACTCGCTCTTCATCCTCAACCGGCATCGCAAGCAGCTGCTCCACGGCTCGGACGTGAAGGAGTCGATCGCGCTCGCCAACGGCACCGCCGGCACGGCGGTCGTCTTCGCGGGCTGCACCGTGATCGTCGCGCTGGTCGCGCTCAACATGACCGGGATCCCGTTCCTCGGCCTGATGGGCTCGGTCGGCGCCGCCTGCGTCGCGATCGCCGTCCTGGTCGCGATCACCTTGACCCCGGCCATTCTCAGCCTCGTCGGTGGCCGCATCGTCTCCAAGCGCGCCTGGAAGAAGGTCGCCAAGCAGGACGCCGCCGAGGCCCACGCGAAGCCGATGCCCACCTGGCGCGCCCTGGTCACGGTCGTCGCCTCCGTGGTCGCCCTGCTCGCCCTCGCGGTCCCGGCCCTCGACATGCGTGTGGGTCTGCCCGACGGTGGCTCCGAGCCGGAGGGCTCGCTGGCCAAGACGGCCTACACGATCACCGAGGACGGCTTCGGTGCGGGCGCCAACGGCCCGCTGCTGGTCGCCGCCGAGCTGCCCGACGGCCTCAACGAGTCCGGCATCCAGCGGGCCCAGGTGACGGTCGCCAAGGCGCTGGCGGATCTCGATGACGTACGCGCCGTGGCTCCGGTCGCGGTCTCCGAGGACGGTCGCACGGCGGCCTTCCAGGTCGTCCCCGAGGAGGGTCCCAACAGCGTCTCGACCAATGAGCTGGTCAACGCGATCCGGGACATGCCGGCGGTCAACGGCGACATCACGCTCGGTGTCGCCGGCGCCACCGCGGTCGCGATCGACGTGTCGCAGGGGCTCAACGACGTACTCCTCCCCTATCTCGGCGTCGTCGTCGGACTCTCGCTGCTGATCCTGATCCTGGTCTTCCGCTCGATCCTGGTGCCCCTCATCGCGACCGGTGGCTTCGTGCTCTCGCTGCTGGCGACGTACGGCCTCGTGGTCGCGGTCTTCCAGAAGGGCATCGGCGCGGAGTGGATCGGCCTGGACAGCACGGGCCCCATCCTGAGCTTCCTGCCGATCCTGCTGGTCGGGATCCTCTTCGGCCTGGCGATGGACTACCAGCTGTTCCTCGCTTCCGGCATGCGGGAGGCGTACGTCCACGGCGCCCCGGCCCGCGTCGCCGTCGCCCAGGGCTTCCGGGCCGGGCGTTCGGTCGTGATCGCGGCCGGGCTGATCATGGTCTCTATCTTCGGCGGGTTCATCTTCGCCGAGTCGGTGATGATCCGCTCGATGGGCTTCGGGCTCGCGCTCGGGGTGCTGCTGGACGCGTTCATCGTCCGGATGCTGCTGATGCCCGCGCTGATGCACCTGCTCGGCCGCTCCGCGTGGTGGCTGCCGAATTGGCTCGACCGGATCCTGCCGAACGTGGACGTCGAGGGCGCCGGGCTCGAGCGCGCCCACGGCGCCACCGCCGTCACCAACGCCACCGACGCCACCGACGCCACCGACGAGCCGGAAAAGGTCGACGTCTGAGAACGGTCGGCGCCGGGCCGCTAGCGGACTAGCTCAATCACGAAGATCTCCATGCCAAGGTTGTCGTGTGCGGGAGTTGGGCGGCGATCGGGTTCTGCAAACCTTTCCAAGCTCGCGGCCAGCACACCTTGAAGCCATCTGGGTCGGCAACGACCCGACGTTCGAGGACAAGCCAAAGAACTCATCGATGCCCCGCCGCAGAGGCGGGGCATCGGTGAGTTGACCGATGGGTGGGTCATGGAACATGCGAGGCTCGTCGGTCTCGACCGCGAGGGGCCGAGTCTGCAGCGTCGCAGCCAGCCCCTGTCGATCATGACGGTCGCGGCGCGCCCACGCACCCTGTCGTCACGTAATGGGAGTCCGAACCTAGTCTCCGTTTGGACGGGCAGCCTTGGTTGCGACCCAACGATGTGCCTGTCTGGATCGACGCCGCGACGATGTCGATGGCTACCCCGGTCAAGATCACCACGCTTCCTCGGCGAGGTGATCACAGCCGATGTACGCGGTGGGATCGAGGACACGATGTCCGAAGTTCCGGCGGTTGACTTCTGTAGTGCTGCGACCCGCCTGAACCACGATATGAGGGCCATCGTCACAGATCACGCCGTGAGTGAACGGGTTCTCCTCTTGGTCTCAATTGGCCAAGAGTCGAGGGAAGGAACTAGCTCACGTTGAAGACCTGTGAACTGACGTTAGGGTGGGGCGGCTCCAACCGCGCACCTGAGTCCTGTCCATGCACGTCGCATCGTTCAGGAGCGCACCAATGAGCGCGATCGATTCATTCGCCACCGCAAGAGTCCCGGTCGGCGTCAATGTCACTCACAACACCAACGGCCTTCCCGGCATTGCTCAGCTCCGCGAGATCGTCGGCGCGGTGATGACGGTCGCCTTGATCCTCTCGGTCCTCGCCCTGCTCGTCGCCGCGATTGTCTGGGCGCTGGGTGCGAACTCGAGCAACCCCCACCTCGCTGGCCGAGGCAAGGTCGGCGTCCTGGTTGCCCTGGGAGCCGCGATCGTCACCGGCGCAAGTGTGACGCTGATCAACTTCTTCTGGAACGTCCGACAGTCGGTGTGATCGATGAGTGTGTGCGACGTACCCGGCATCAGCGAGGTTTGCAACACCGCCGGCGGGCAGGCTGTGAACGTGGCGACGCTGCCGTTCCAATGGCTCGCCGATGCCCTGGCCGCGACCGCGAAGGCGCTGATCGAGACGACCTGGACGGTCATCGACGACACCACGATGGTCGACCTGACCACCGGCCATTTCACCCGGATCTACAACATCGTCTTCGGCATCGCCATCGTGGTCATGCTCGGCTTCTTCCTGCTCCAGGTTGTGACCGGGCTGATCCGCCGCGAACCCGCAGCGCTGACCCGCGCGATCCTCGGGCTGGCCTAGTCCGTCATCGGCTCCTTCCTCGCCGTCGGCCTCCTCGCCACCGCACTCGAGATCACCGACCAGCTCGCCCGCGGCATCGTCCACGCCGCAGGCACCAACATGGATCAGATGGGCGAGGAGATGGCCGTCCTCGCCGCCTCGGTCGGCGCGATCAGCACGAAGAACCCCAGCGTCGGGATCATCCTCACCATCATCATGGCCGGCCTCTTCATCGGCGCCACGTTCCTGGTCTGGCTCAGCCTGCTGGCCCGCAAAGCCCTCCTCCTGGTCGCTGTCGTCCTCGCCCCCTTCGCCCTCGCGGGCGCCTCGTGGGACCACACCCGCACCTGGGTCTCCCGCTGGGCATCGTTCGTGATCGCCCTGATCCTGTCCAAGCTCGTCGTCGTGGTGATCTTCCTTCTTGCCACCAGCCAGGCCTCCGCGCCCATCGATGCTGACCTGACCAGCCTCTCGGAGCCGCTCTCCGGCGTCGTACTCCTCCTCATCGCCGGCTTCGCGCCGTACCTGACCTACAAGGCCATCAACTTCATGGGCTTCGACATGTACCACGCCATGTCCGCCGAGCAAGAGACCAAACACGCCCTCAACCGCCCACTCCCCCTCCCCGTCCGCCAGCCCATCCTGCAACCGCAGAAGGTCCTCGGCGGCGGACGCGAACAAGGAAGTACGCCGCGGCCAACCCCATCGCCATCCGGGCCGACCGGCGGCGCAGTGACGACGACCGGTATGCAGGGAGGAACCGCCGCGGCGAACTCCGCGATGCCGGTCGCAGCCGGTGCAGCGGCCGGCGTCCAAGTCGCGAAGGAGAGCGCCTCCGCCGGTCCGAAGGCAGGTGCGTACGTCGCCGCCGCAGCTCAGAGCGAGAGCGATGCCGCACAGGGTGGTGCATCACAGGGCCGCGCTGGGCCGTTGGCATCCGACGTACCGCCCCTGCAGGCGCCGCTCCACCGCGTCGTTGACCCGACGCCATCCACGAAGCCCGGGACCAAACCATGAGCGCCGACCCGACGCCGTACGAGCTCAGCCCGGTCAAGTTCTCCCGACTCTCCAAGCGTGGCGTCATCCTTGGCCTCACCCTGAGCCAGCTCGTCGTACTCGGCATCGGCGCCCTCACCCTCCTCGTTGCGCTCTACACCGCCGGCGGCGCCGGGCTCGTGATCGCGGCGCCAGTCCTGGTGACGTGTTCGGTCTTGGCCTGGGGTGGCGTCGGCGGGCGGCGGATCGTGGCCTGGCTCCCGATCACCGCCATCTGGGTCTGGCGCACCGCCACCGGCCAACGCGAGTTCATACGTCGCATCACCCGCCCACGCCCAGCCGGCACTCTCGCGCTCCCCGGGGATGCAGCATCGCTACGCCAGTGGCACGACGAAGAGACCGCCGCGGTCATGATCTACGACGCCCACGCCGCGACCCTGACCGCGATCATCGGCGTGACCCACCCGGCGTTCACCCTCCTCGACCCGGCCGAGCAACAACGCCGCGTCACCGGCTGGGGCCGCGTACTCGCCACCACCTGCCGCTCCGGCCGCATCGCCTCCCTCCAAGTCCTCGAACGCACCCTGCCCGACTCCGGCCGCGGCCTCGCCAACTGGTGGAACAGCCACGGCGCCCACGACGACACCTGGGCCTCCAAGACCTACGCCGAACTCATCGACCAGGCGGGACCCGCCGGCGAACGCCACGCCACCACGGTCTCCATCGCTCTCGACATGAAGACCGCCGGCCGAGCCATCCGCGCAGCTGGCAACGGGATCCGAGGCGCGGCAGTCGTTCTCCGCCAGGAGATGACGACACTCACCGCGGCTCTGCGTGCCGCCGAACTCAGTCCGGGCGACTGGCTCTCCACGGGTGAGCTGGCCCTGATCCTCCGTACCGCGTACGACCCCGGCGTCGCCACTGCCCTCGAACGCCAAGGCACCCTCGGCCGCGACCTCGCCACCGCCGGCCCGATCGCCATCTACGAATCCTGGGGGTCCCTCCGCGCCGAGTCCGCCCACCACGCCGTCCTCTGGATCAGCGAATGGCCCCGATCCCAGGTCTACCCCGGCTTCCTCGCCCCGCTGGTGCACACCACCGGCGTACGCCGCGCGATCTCGCTTCACTACAAGCCGATACGTACGGATCTCGCCGCCCGCGACCTACGCCGCAAGAAGACCGAGTACATCTCCGACGCCGCCCAACGCCAACGCATCGGCCAGATCGAAGACGCACAACAAACCGCCGAATACGCCGACGTCCTCCAACAAGAAGCCGACCTCACCGCCGGCCACGGCGTCCTTCGCCTGACCGGTCTCCTCGCACTCTCCGCTAACAGTGCGGACAACCTCGAGCGGGTTGTCGCCGCCGTCGACCAGGCAGCAGTCCAGGCA
>JALZDD010000196.1 GCA_030862715.1 Actinomycetota bacterium
TCAGCGCGATCGCCGACCCGACACGTCGGCAGATCCTCGACCTGCTCTGTCAGCGCGAGATGGGCGTGGGTGAGCTGGTGGAGACCCTCGGGCTCGCCCAGCCGAACGTGTCCAAGCACCTGCGGACACTGGGTGAGGCGGATCTGGTTCACGTACGCGTCGACGGACCGCGCCGTCACTACCGGCTGCGTCCCGAGCGGCTCCAGGAGTTGGAGGAGTGGCTGGCGCCGTACCGGCGGATGTGGGCGGATCGCCTGGATGCGCTCGAGCGTCACCTGGACCAGCTCGACGACCCTGACCACGAGAGGACTGAGAGATGACCACGACGACCGGACCCATGGGCGAGGTGCTCCGCGACGGCGAGCGGACGGGCCTTCGCTACGTACGCCTGCTTCGCCACTCACCCGACAAGGTGTGGCGGGCCCTGACCGAGCCGGACGGACTACGGCACTGGTTTCCCACCGACATCGTCGGTGAGCGTGCCGTCGGGGCGCGGCTGAGCCTGCCGTTCTGGCCCGAGGGCCTGGAGCTGGCCAGCACCACCGAGGCGATCGAGGAGATGGGGGTCGACCCCGACGACTACGTCTCGGAAGGGGAGCTACGGGTGTGGGACCCGCCCCGGACCTTCGAGTTCACCTGGGGGATGGACGGTCGCGAGGAGCTGACCGACCTGCTCCGCTTCGACCTCGAGCCCACCGACGACGGCACCCGCCTCACCTTCACGACCTGGCTCGGCAGCCCCACCGGCAACACAGACACCGCCGTGGGCTGGCACGTCTGCCTGGACGAGCTCGCCGACCTTCTCGAGGAGGGCCCGTCGCCCATGACCGAGGAGGCCTCCGCCCGCGTCGTCCAGCGGGTCAAGGACCGCACCGACGAGCTGCGACCGGCGTACGCCGCCGCGCTCGACAAGGTGGCCCCGCCGGTAGGCTGACCGGGTGGAGAACCGCACGTACGTCCAGCTCGGCCGTCGCTCGGTTCTCGGCGCAGACTGCTCCAGCTGCTTCGGTCTGTGCTGCGTGGCCCTGGCGTTCGTGAAGTCCTCCGACTTCCCCCGCGACAAGCCTGCGGGGGAGCCCTGCGACAACCTCGACGAGCACGACGCCTGCCGCATCCACCCGCAGCTGCGTGACCGGGGCTTCAAGGGCTGCACCGTGTTCGACTGCTTCGGGGCCGGCCAGAAGGTCTCCCAGCACACCTTCGCCGGCCGCTCCTGGCGCGATGACCCTCAGGTGCGGGACGAGATGTTCGCCATGTTCCCGCGCGTGCGCCGCCTGCACGAGCTGCTCTGGTACCTCGACGAGGCCATCGCCCTCATCCAGGCTCATCGCAACCCTGCGCCGTGGGTCGACGCTTTCGAGCGTGTGCGCGAGCTCAGCGACCGGCCGGCACAGGACCTGGCGGACCTCGATGTCGACGCGGCGTACGACTCCGCTCGGGGACTCCTGGTCGAGGCCAGCGAGATCGCCCGGTCAGGGGTCGAGCCCGGCCGGCGTCGTCGCGGCGCCCGGGTGCCGGGCCCTGGGAGCGACCTGATCGGTGCGAAGCTGGCCGGCGCGGACCTCTCCGGCGCGACCCTCCGCGGGAGCGTCGCGATCGCCGCAGACCTCTCGGGCGCGACGATGCGGTCCTGCGACGTCCTCGGCGTCGACCTGCGCGACGCCGACCTGAGCGGAGCAGACCTCAGCAGCGCGATCTATCTGACGCAGATGCAGGTCAACAGCGCCCGCGGCGACGCCCGCACCGCGCTTCCCGAAGGCTTCGAGCGACCGGCGCACTGGACGTACGGATAAAAGATCTGGGGTGACCATGTCGGTCACCCCAGATCTCAGGTGGTGGAGCATAGGGGACTCGAACCCCTAACCCCCTGCTTGCAAACGACAATGCCATCGAACAACCATTCGATCCTCAGGCGGCCGAACGTCCGTGTTCGTCCATCGTTGGTGGCACTGAGATTCGAACGTTGTCAGGCAGTTTGTCAGGCACGAGCGTCTGTCCGTATCGCGGGGGCGGAGCGCAACCCTGTCCAGCACTTGGCCCCCTTGGCGGGGGTCTGGGGGCTTGCCCCCACGCTGCCCAACATCATCGAGCCTAGCGGGATCGCGGGGAGTGTCGCCACCGGCAGCAGCGCCTCCTCCTCCCTCGTCATCAGCCAAAGAACTGCACTGGGTTGGAGGTGCGATGACCTACTTGGCTCGTCGGAGCTGGTGGCGGATGAAAAGCACGATCAGGACGATGGCGACGGCCAGGCCGGCCAGGATCGTGGCCGCGGTGACGAGGCCGAGCAGCAATTCGGGCACGGTCGGCATCAACGGCGAGGGCTCAGACACATACGGGCCCAAGGGCGACGGCTCGGGTATTGGCGGCGTCAAGGGCGATGGCTCGGACATGGACGGAACGGTAGCGCTTGGTCTACGGGCTGGGCGCTCTTCTCGTTTTGGGCCGGTGCCGGCGGGACGGGGGTGCGCGTAGGGACCGGC
>JALZDD010000230.1 GCA_030862715.1 Actinomycetota bacterium
CGCATCGTCGGCGAGTCCCTCGACGACGACGAGCGTTCCAGCCGTGTGGTCGAGCGGTTCCTCGCTGACCTCGAGGCAGGGGTTCACTGATGGACTTCCGTGGAGCGTCGGCCGACGCCGTTGCCGCCCTGACCGAGGAGCTGAAGACCGCTGTCTCCGCCTCTCCTGAGGCGGCAGCGAAGGCGGCCGACACCCTCTTCGAGGTCTCCCAGACCCTCCGCGCCGAGGCAGCTCTGCGCCGCTTCGTCACTGACGCGTCGGTGCCGCAGGAGGCCAAGACGGGCCTCGTCGGTGAGCTGTTCGGCGGGAAGGTCGACGCGACGGGCCTCGGCGTGGTCGAGTCGGCGGTCAAGAACCGCTGGACGCACGCCGGTGACCTGAGCGATGCGGTCGAGCGACTGAGCGAGATCGCCGCGGTCCGCAGCGCCGGCGGCGAGGCCAAGCGCCTCGCCGACGAGCTGTTCGCGGTCCAGCAGGCCGTGCAGGAGACGCCGGAGCTGCGCGACGCGCTCTCCGACCCGGCCCGTACGACCGAGGACAAGGCTGCGCTCGTCGACACGCTGCTCGGGGGCAAGGCGCTTCCGGCGACCGTGACCCTGACGAAGCAGGCGCTGGCGGGCACCTACCGCACCGCATCGGCCGCTCTCGGTGAATACCAGAAGGTCGCGGCATCCGTCGCAGACGAGGGCACCGCGGTCATCCGCGTAGCGGCCCCGCTCTCGGAGGCCGAGACCACCCGTCTGGCGGCAGCACTGGCGAGGAAGTACGGCCGCGAGGTCCACCTCAACGTGGTCGTCGATCCGGCTGTCGTCGGTGGCATCAAGGTATCGATCGGTGACGACGTCATCGACGGCACCGTCTCGAGTCGCCTCGAAGGGGCGCAGCGAGCCCTGGCCGGCTGATCCGGCACCGCGGCCGACCTCAACTGGCCGTACGACCCCTGTGTGACACAGACTGACTTGTAAGAACTGAGAGAGAAGGCACAGATGACGGAGCTCTCCATCCGTCCCGACGAGATCCGGGACGCACTGGCAAAGTACGTCGCGGACTACAAGCCGGAGGCGGCGAAGACCGAGGAGGTCGGCACCGTCGCTTCGACCGCGGACGGCATCGCCCGCGTGTCGGGTCTGCCCTCGGCCATGACCAACGAGCTCCTCGAGTTCGAGGACGGCACCCTTGGTCTCGCCCTGAACCTGGACACCCGCGAGATCGGTGTCGTCGTCCTGGGCGACTTCGACAAGATCGAGGAGGGCCAGTCGGTCCGACGTACGGGCGAGGTTCTCTCGGTCCCCGTCGGTGACGGCTACCTCGGCCGCGTCGTGGACCCGCTCGGCAACGCGATCGACGGCCTCGGCGACATCGAGACGGTCGGCCGCCGCGCCCTGGAGCTCCAGGCTCCCGGCGTGATGGCCCGCAAGTCGGTGCACGAGCCGCTCGCCACCGGTATCAAGGCGATCGACGCGATGACCCCGATCGGCCGTGGCCAGCGTCAGCTGATCATCGGTGACCGCTCGACCGGTAAGACCACGGTCGCGATCGACACGATCATCAACCAGAAGCAGAACTGGGAGTCGGGCGACCCCGACAAGCAGGTCCGCTGCATCTACGTAGCCATCGGCCAGAAGGGCTCGACCATCGCCTCCGTGCGTGGCGCCCTCGAGGAGTCCGGCGCGCTGGAGTACACGACCATCGTGGCCGCTCCCGCGTCCGACTCGGCCGGCTTCAAGTACCTCGCCCCCTACACCGGCTCGGCCATCGGCCAGCACTGGATGTACGAGGGCAAGCACGTCCTGATCGTCTTCGACGACCTGACCAAGCAGGCCGAGGCCTACCGCGCCGTGTCGCTGCTGCTGCGCCGCCCGCCGGGCCGTGAGGCCTACCCGGGTGACGTCTTCTACCTGCACTCCCGGCTGCTGGAGCGCTGCGCGAAGCTCTCCGACGAGATGGGCAAGGGTTCGATGACCGGTCTGCCGATCATCGAGACCAAAGCCAACGACGTCTCGGCGTTCATCCCGACCAACGTCATCTCCATCACCGACGGTCAGATCTTCCTGCAGTCCGACCTGTTCGCGGCCAACCAGCGCCCGGCGATCGACGTCGGCGTCTCGGTCTCCCGCGTCGGTAGCGCCGCGATGACCAAGGCCCTCAAGGGGGTCACCGGCTCGCTCAAGGTCGAGCTCGCGCAGTACCGCGCGATGGAAGCCTTCGCGATGTTCGCCTCCGACCTGGACGCGGCCTCCAAGCAGCAGCTGGCCCGCGGTCAGCGGCTGATGGCGCTGCTCAAGCAGCCGGCCTACTCGCCCTACCCGATCGACGAGATGACCGTCTCGCTGTGGCTGGGCACCTCCGGCGGCCTGGACATCGTCCCGGTCGAGGACGTGCTCAAGTTCGAGCGGGAGTTCCTCGACTTCCTGCGCCGCTCCCACGACGGCATCCTCGCCGGCATCCGTGAGTCGCTGAAGTTCGAGGACTCCACCGAGTCCGAGCTGAAGAAGGCTTACGACTCGTTCCTCGACCAGTTCGAGACCTCGGAGGGCCACTCGATCAAGCCGGGTTCCGCCAAGGCAGAGGCCCTGGCTGACGAGGACGTCGAGCAGGAGCAGATCGTCAAGCAGAAGCGGGGCTGACCCATGGCCGTGTCAGTGCGTGAACTCCGCGCGCGGATCAAGTCGACGGAGTCGATGAAGAAGATCACGCGTGCCATGGAGCTCATCGCTGCGTCCCGGATCATCAAGGCGCAGCAGCGGGCCAATGCGGCCGCGCCGTACGCCCGTGAGCTCACCCGCGCCGTCTCGGCGGTGGCGACCTACTCCAACGTGGACCACCCGCTGACCACCGAGCCGGAGGCGCCCACCCGCGCCGCCGTGCTGGTGGTCACCAGCGACCGTGGTCTGGCGGGCTCCTACTCCTCGAGCGTGCTCAAGGAGGCCGAGGGCCTGGTCGAGAAGCTCAAGGCCGAGGGCAAGGAGGTCGACCTCTACGTCACCGGACGCAAGGCGGAGGCCTTCTACAAGTTCCGCGGTCGTTCCGTGGCGCAGGCCTGGACCGGCTTCTCCGACCGTCCGGAGTTCGACGCGGCCAAGGAGATCGGTGAGAAGCTGATCGAGGTCTTCGTCGAGGGCACCGAGGCCGAGAAGGCCGCCGCCCCCGGCGTCGACGAGGTCCACGTGGTCTACACGCGGTTCATCACCATGATGACGCAGAAGCCCACCGCCGTACGTCTCCTGCCTCTGGAGGTCGTGGAGGGCACCGAGGCTCCGGCCGAGGGCGACGTCCTGCCGCTCTACGAGTTCGAGCCGTCGGCCGAGGCCGTGCTCGACTCACTGCTCCCGCAGTACGTCGTGAGCCGGATCTGGTTCGCGCTGCTGCAGGCCGCCGCCTCCGAGCTGGCCCAGCGTCAGAAGGCGATGAAGTCGGCTACCGACAACGCCGATGAGCTCATCAAGAAGTTCACCCGGGTTGCCAACCAGGCTCGCCAGGCAGGCATCACCCAGGAGATCAGCGAGATCGTCGGTGGCGTGAACGCGCTCGCCGACGCCCAGGCTGCGAACGACTGAGAACCCACAGAAAGACTGACTAGAAAATGACCGCACAGGTTGACGAGAAGACCACGACGGGCCGCATCGCCCGCGTGATCGGCCCGGTCGTCGACGTGGAGTTCCCCGTCGACGCCATGCCGGACATCTACAACAAGCTCGAGGTCGAGGTCACCATCAGCGGTGAGACGACGACCCTGCCGCTCGAGGTTGCCCAGCACATCGGTGACGGCATGGTCCGCGCGATCTCGCTGAAGCCGACCGACGGCGTCGTACGCGGCTCCTCGGTGCGTGACACCGGTGGCCCGATCACGGTTCCCGTGGGTGATGTCACCCTCGGCCACGTGTTCAACGCGACCGGTGACATCCTCGACGTCGACCCGGCCACGGTCGAGGTCAACGAGCGCTGGGGCATCCACCGCAAGGCTCCGGCCTTCGACCAGCTCGAGTCCAAGACCCAGATGTTCGAGACGGGCATCAAGGTCATCGACCTCCTCACCCCCTACGTGACCGGTGGAAAGATCGGCCTCTTCGGTGGTGCGGGCGTCGGCAAGACCGTCCTCATCCAGGAGATGATCGCCCGAGTCGCCAAGAACCACGGTGGTGTCTCCGTGTTCGCCGGTGTCGGCGAGCGCACCCGTGAGGGCAACGACCTCATCCACGAGATGCAGGAGGCCGGCGTCTACGACAAGGTCGCCCTGACCTTCGGCCAGATGGACGAGCCGCCGGGCACGCGTCTTCGCGTGGCCCTCTCGGCGCTGACGATGGCGGAGTACTTCCGCGACGTCCAGGGCCAGGACGTGCTGCTCTTCATCGACAACATCTTCCGCTTCACCCAGGCGGGCTCCGAGGTCTCGACCCTGCTGGGCCGGATGCCTTCGGCCGTGGGCTACCAGCCCAACCTCGCCGACGAGATGGGTCAGCTCCAGGAGCGGATCACCTCGACGCGTGGTCACTCGATCACCTCGATGCAGGCGATCTACGTGCCGGCCGACGACTACACCGACCCGGCTCCGGCGACCACCTTCGCCCACCTGGACGCGACCACCGAGCTCTCCCGCGAGATCGCGTCGCTGGGTATCTACCCGGCCGTGGACCCACTGACCTCGACGTCGCGAATCCTGGACCCGCAGTACATCGGTCAGGACCACTACGACTGCGCCGTCCGCGTCAAGCAGATCCTCCAGCGCAACAAGGAGCTGCAGGACATCATCGCGATCCTGGGTGTCGACGAGCTCTCCGAGGAAGACAAGATCATCGTCTCCCGCGCTCGCCGGATCCAGCGGTTCCTGTCGCAGAACACCTACGTCGCCAAGCAGTTCACCGGCATCGAGGGTTCGACGGTTCCGGTCAAGGACACCATCGAGGCGTTCAACAAGATCGCCGAGGGTGAGTACGACCACGTCGCCGAGCAGGCGTTCTTCATGTGTGGTGGCCTCGACGACGTCGAGGCGAAGTGGGCCGAGATCCAGAAGAGCCTCTGATGACGGACGCACTTCAGGTGGAGCTCGTCGCTGCAGACCGCGTGGTCTGGAGCGGCGGGGCCACCATGGTCATCGCCCGAACGGTCGACGGTGATGTCGGCATCCTGCGCGGTCACGCGCCGGTGCTGTCGGCTCTCACCGAGGCGGTCGTGGAGATCACTCCGGAGGAGGGCACCGAGGTCATCGCGACCGTCGACGGTGGCTTCCTCTCGGTGGCCAACGACCGCGTCTCGATCCTGTCCGAGCATGTGCTGCTGGCCCACGAGATCGACCTCAGCCAGGCTGAGGTCGAGCTCGAGGAGGCCCGTCGCCTGCTCGGCACCAACAACGACGCCGAGAAGCGCATCCGTCGTGCCGAGGCACGCATCCGCGCTGTCGAGAAGGCCTCATAGGGTAAGAGGGGCGATACCCGGATGGCATGGTGGGAGCTGTTCTTGGCCGTTGTGGCCGCATCGCTTCTGCTTGTCCTCGCCTATGGCGTCGGGATCGCCGTACGCCGCCGTCTGCTCGCTCGCAACGGCGGCGTCTTCGAACTGAGCCACCGCGTCCGGGACACCAGTCCCGGGCGCGGTTGGGTCATCGGCATCGGCCGCTACTCCGGTGACGCTCAGCTGGAGTGGTTCCGTATCTTCTCGCTCTCGCCCAAGCCCAAACGGGTCTGGCGCCGGACCGAGATCGTCTATGTCTCCAGCCGCTCTCCCGAGGGGATCGAGGAGCTGGTCCTCTACCCCGAGAGCCTGATCGTGACCTGCGACGTCAAGGGCGAGCACATCGACCTGGCGATGGACCAGCAGACCCTCATCGGCTTCCAGGCCTGGCTCGAGTCCCGCCCGATGCGGTCCACCTGGACCGTCTTCTGAGCGACTCCCTCCGACCGTCTCCGGCACAACACCGGGGTCGGTCGGCTTGCATTCGGGGGCTTCCCTGATTGTCCGGAGACCATCCGCGGCGGATCGTAGAGGTATGTCCTCAACTGCTCCCACCCCTGTTCCCAATCAGCCGACCCCGCCCACTCCACCCGTTCCGTCGGCTCCGGTCGCCGGCGACGAGCTCCGCTGCACCGACGCCGATCGCGACCGCGTGATCGACGTCCTCAAGTCCGCCTACGCGGACGGCCGGCTCGACCAGGCCGAGTTCGACGTCCGGTTCGACCTGACCATGAAGTCGAAGACGTACGCCGCCCTGGAGCCGATCACCCGGGACCTGGTCGCGCAGCCGACCCCGGCGCCGACGCCGGCGAAGCCCGCCCGCGACCTGCTGCCGCCGCCGACCACCGAGGAGCGGCTCCTGGGCGCCCTCGCCCAGGCCACGACCTTGGTGCCGATCGTCGTCGGCCCCGCGATCCTCTACTACACCGTCGGCAAGCGCTCCGAGTTCGTGAAGCATCACGCCGCCGGCGCCCTCAATCTGCAGCTCACCCTGCTCGCCGTCACGATCGTGACCTTCGGCCTCGGCGGCGCGCTCTACGGGATCGCCTGGGTCCTCGCGGCCGCCTTCGCGGTCGTCGCGCTCGCCGGTGCCCCGCTGCGCCAGCCGTGGGTGCTGCCGATCTTCGGCCGCGGTGGGCCGTACGAGAAGAAGCGGGACTGATCCCCGCACCTGGACGCGGCCCGGGGCCCCACTAGCCTTTACTTGTGACGCCTCTCCGCCGTGCCCAGGCCGGATCGGTGGTGGCGTTCGCCACCAACGGTCTGCTGTCCGCGACCTTCATCTCCCGCATCCCCGCGCTCCGCGAGAGTCTTGGCCTGAACAACTCGGCCGTCGGCCTGATGCTGCTGGCGATGGGCATCGGCTCTGTGGCCGCGCTGCCGCTCGCCGGGGGACTGGTGATGCGCTGGGGCGCCGCCCGGGTCGTACGCGGCTGCGCGGTGCTCTGTGTCGCCGCCCTGACCATGGTGGCCGTCTCCGGCAGCTGGCTGGGGCAG
This sequence comes from Actinomycetota bacterium, assembly GCA_030862715.1. The sequence goes on from JALZDD010000230.1 coordinate 6,946, forward strand.
GCATGGCTGGTGGCGCTGTTCCTGGTGGCGTACGGCGTCGGTTATGGGCTCTGGGACGTCGCCATGAACGTCGAGGGGGCCGCGGTCGAGCGGCTCGGCGGCAAGACGCTGATGCCGCAGCTGCACGCGATGTGGAGCGTCGGCACCGTGCTCGGTGGACTGCTGGGCATCGCCCTGGTGGGTACGTTGCCGACGGTGTGGCACGTCGCCGGGGTCGCGGCCATCGTGCTGGCGGTCTGCTGGTGGGGGACCGCGGGGTTCCTCCCGGCCGAGCCGCCCCGAGAGGGGCACTCGCCGCGGCGTGAGCTCATCGCCGCCTGGCGCTCGCCCCACACGCTGCTGCTGGGGCTGATGGTGCTCGCCTTCGCCGCCGCCGAGGGGAGCGCCAACGACTGGGTGTCGCTGGCGATGATCGACGGCTACGACGTGAGCCACCGGATCGGGGTGGCGTGCTACGCGGCGTTCGTCTTCTGCATGAGCCTGGCCCGCTTCGCCGGTGCGAAGGTGATCGACAGGGTCGGCCGGCAGCCGGTCCTGATCACCTCGGCGGCGCTGGCGGGCGCCGGGATCGTACTGACCGTGTTCGCCGGCTCCTTCGGGCTCGCGCTGGCAGGGATCGTCCTGTGGGGCTTCGGTGCGGCCCTCGGCTTCCCCCTGGGGATCAGCATCGCCGCCGACGACGAGACCCGGGCCGCGGCTCGCGTCTCGGTCGTCTCCACGCTGGCCTACGGGGCCTTCCTAGGCTTCCCGCCGATCCTGGGTGCCGTGGGCGACCAGATCGGCACCCTGAGAGCCCTCCTGGTCGTCGCCGTCCTCATGCTCCCCGCTGCGGCGCTGGCCGCGACGGTGGCGCGGCGACGCTCGACCTGACAGCGCCGAGTCGGCTCATCCTGACGAAAATACATGCCGAGGACGCGCTGCGCGCGTCAGTCGAAGAGCGCGCGGATGTCGTCGGCGCCGATGGTGGAGCCCATGGCGCCTTCGCCGTCGACGACCTTCGCGAAGAGCTCGGCCTTGCGCTCCTTGAGCTCCATGACCTTCTCCTCGATCGTGTCGTTCGAGACGAGGCGGTAGACCATGACGTGCTGGGTCTGGCCGATGCGGTGGGCGCGGTCGACGGCCTGGGCCTCGGCGGCGGGGTTCCACCAGGGGTCGAGCACGAACACGTAGTCGGCCTCGGTCAGGGTCAGGCCGACACCGCCGGCCTTCAGCGAGATCAGGAAGACGGGGGCGTCGCCGTCGCGGAAGCTCTCGATGACCGCGCCGCGGTCGCGGGTGGCGCCGTCGAGGTAGGCGGCGTCGATGCCCGCCTCCTTGAGCCGGGTGCGCGCCCGGCCGAGGAACGAGGTGAACTGGCTGAAGACCAGCGCCTTGTGGCCCTCGGCGGCGAGCTCCTCGATGTGGTCGACGAGGGTGTCGAGCTTGGCGGAGCCGACGTCGTCGTCATCGGGGTCGACGAGGCCGGGGTCGAGGGAGAGCTGCCGCAGCCTGGTCAGCGCACTGAGGATCGCGACCCGGTTGTCGTTGAAGTCGTCGAGCAGATGCAGGATCCGCTGCCGCTCCTTGGCCAGGTGGGCGTCGTAGATCTTGCGGTGCGCCGGGTTGAGGTCCACGCCGAGCACCTGCTCCTGCTTGGGCGGCAGGTCGTCGGCGACGAGCTCCTTCGTACGCCGCAGCAGGAACGGGCGCAGCCGGGTCCGGAACCGGCGCAGCGCCGCGTCGTCACCCGACTTCTCCACGGGAGAGACCACGGTGTCGCGGAACAGTCGCGGGCTGGGGTAGAGCCCCGGCGCCGTGATCGAGAGCAGCGCCCACAGCTCCATCAGCCGGTTCTCGAACGGCGTGCCCGTCACCGCGAGACGCCAGCGAGCGTCGATGCGGCGGGCCGCTGCGTACGTCTTGGACTGGTGGTTCTTGACCTGCTGGGCCTCGTCGAGGACGAGGCCGGCCCAGGGGCGTCCGGCGAAGGCGTCCTGCTCGAGCCGGAGGATGGCGTAGGTCGTGACCACGACGTCGGCGCCCTCGCGCGCCTCGGCCACGGAGTCGACGCGCTTGCTCACCGTGCTCACCCGGAGACCGGGGGTGTGGCGGCGGGCCTCCTGGACCCAGGCGGGTACGACGCTGGTGGGCGCCACCACGAGGTAGGGGACGCGCGTCTCCGGCTGGGTGTGCACGGCATGCGAGATCGTGGCCAGCACCTGGAGCGTCTTGCCCAGACCCATGTCGTCGGCGAGGATCCCGCCGAGGCCCTGCTCGTGCAGGAACGCCAGCCAGTGGAAGCCGTCGAGCTGGTAGTGGCGCAGCTCGGTCGCGATCCCGGTCGGCTCGGGCCGGGGGATCTCACGCAGGTCGCGCAGCGCCTGGGCCCGCTGGACCCACTCGGCGGCCTGCTGGTCGACCACGCCGAGCTCGGCGAGCTCGGCCCAGACACCGAGGTCGTGCTTGCCGACCGCGATCCCGTCGCCGGTGCGCTCGTGGAGCTGCCCGGCTGCCTCGACGACGTTGCGCAGCCGGTCGAGCTCGGGGCGGTCGGTGGTGATGTAGGTGCCGCTGGGGAGGATCAGGTGGTCGTCGCCGCGGGTCAGCGCACCGAGTACGTCGGGGAGCGGCACGGCCTCGGCGCCGATCCGGATCACGACCTGCAGGTCGAGCCAGTCCTGTCCGGCGACGGCAGCACCGTCGGGCGAGGTGATCTCGAAGGAGATCTCGGGGTCCTCGTCGGTCTCGCGGAAGTCGGGCCGCTCCACCTCGGTGACCTCGACGCCGTCGACCTCGCGCAGCGCGGGCAGGTCGTGGATGGCGAGTGCGAGGGCGTCGCCGTCGCGTACCTCCTGCTTGCGGAGCAGCTCGGTGGAGACCTTCGCGCGCAGCGCGGTCTCCTCTGCCGGGTTGCGCACCAGGCCGAGGTCCTCACGGGAGTCCACCGGGTAGTGACGTACGCCGTAGGCCCAGGTCCAGCCGAGCGTGGCATGCGTCGAGCTGCGCCAGGTGACCGTCAGGGTCAGGCGCGGTGCGGGAGGCTCGGGGATGTCGAGTGAGTCGTCGGCCGATCGCAGCGGCACCAGCCGAGCCAGCGGGCCCAGCAGGGCGCTCAGCGTGCCGATCTCGGCCTCGGGGACGGTGAGCGGCTCCCGGGCGGTCACCAGCCGCTGCGCGTGCGTCGACAGCGGTCCGGACAGATCAGCGAGATGGAGCACTCCGGCATCGAGCACGCCGACCGAGCGGGTCGGGCGACCGATCGGGAGCACGGTCGGGCCGGCGTAGACCCGGTCACCGTGGGCCAGCCCGAAGCGGAGGACGGCCTCGCCGTCTTCGCGGCGCAGTTCGCCGGCGAGCGAGAGCGGCTCGTCGAAGATCACCACGCCGCGTACGTTCTCGCCGGGCAGGACGGTCACACCGCCACGGATCGCGTCGCGGAGCAGGCTGACCGCGTGCTCGCCGAAGTCTGCGAGGCCGAGCGAGGAGCCGCGGGCGTAGAGCAGCCGGTCGGACCGCAGCTGGCGGGCCAGCTCCTGCAGAGGGAGCAGCTGGCTGCGGGGGAAGTCCTTGCCGGGCACCGCGTTGGGGATGCTGGCCCAATCGGCACCGGTCTTCGCCCAGCGCTCGCGGTTGCCCATGCGCATCGGGCGCAGCTCGACGCTTGGGGAGCCCGCCACGGACGACCGTGGGCTGTGCACGTCGACCTCGAGCGCCAGCGCGGGCAGGTCCTCCTCGGGCTTGTTGTCCTCGGCGAGCTGGCCCAGGAGAGTGCGCAGCTCCGTCTCCCACGACGGGCCCAGCGGCGTCGCCGCGGTGCGCGAGCCGGCGAGGACCAGGCCCAGGGCGGCACCGTGCTTGCAGTTGTTGTGTACGGGGCAGCTGCACGAGCTCGTCGCCCTGACGACGCCGTTCCTGGAATCCAGGTTGAGAGTCACGCGGTAGGGCGCCGGGCTGGTGCCCCTGACCTCGGCGGCCGCTCGCAGCGCGCTGCTGCCGATCTCGGTGACCCGGGGCTCACCGACCCTGCCCTGGGCGGCGTAGGCCTCACCACGCTCGACGGTCTGGGGGTCGAAGGTCTCGCGGAGCAGGTCGTTCGTGAGAGCTTCGAGCAAGGGCACCCGATCTATTCTTCCAGCATGAGGCGGGTTCTGCGACTTCGTGGACGCTCGTGGTGAGCATCGTCTCGTTCGTTGCGGTGGCAGTGGTCTAGACCAGCGGCGCACCACCGTGGGGTTGCAGTGCATTCATCGGCCTGCATAGCCGCACGCCCGACATCCCGTATGGACAACCGGATCCGAACCGATCGCGACAACTTTGTCGCGCAAAAGTAAAGCCACCTCGATCCGAGCGGGGGGATCCGGACCGAGGTGGCGATGAATACTTTCGGCCAAGTTGGCGGTGATTGCAAGTCGAACCGCCATGGCGGGAATGTGACGTGACGTATATCTGCCATGATGTCGGTCGTTCGTTCCCCCGCCACGAAAGGCATCTCGGATGCTCGATGCGCTCGGTCTCGACAATCTCGAGGAGACGATCTACCGCCAGCTGGTCGCCGCGCCGTCGGCCAACCTCGAAGAGCTGGCCGAGGCGGCCGACCTGGACACCTACGCGGTCTCGGCGCTGCTGTCCGCGCTCGAGGGGAAGGGCCTGGTGGCTCGGGCCTCGGCCGGTCAAGATCGCTATGTCGCTTCCCCGCCGGCGGTGGCGCTCGGGGCGCTGCTCGTCCAGCGCCAGGACGAGCTGCGCCGCGCGCAGGTCGAGATGACCGAGCTCGCCGGGCTCTATCGCGGCTCGGTCGCTCGCCGGGACGTGGCCGACGTCGTCGACGTCGTGCACGGCACCGAGGCCATCGCCCAGCGTTTCGCCCAGCTGCAGTACTCGGCGAAGAAGTGCATCCAGGCGCTGCAGAAGCCGCAGGCCGCGGTCGTCACCCGGGAGGACGCCGATGAGGCCGAACGGGCCGCGATCGAACGCGGGGTCAGGCACGACATCGTCCTCGAGCGCTCCGTCTTCGACACCCCCGGCATCTACGAGACCATCGACTCCGGCCTCGAGATCGGGATCGAGCTGCGGGTGGTGCCGTCGGTGCCGCTGCG
>JALZDD010000410.1 GCA_030862715.1 Actinomycetota bacterium
GGATCTCCTTGACCACCGTGAAGTCCTCGATGTCGGGCCAGATCGGCGCGAAGGCCTCATAGCTGCGCCGGCCGAACATCATCGCGCCGGCCTCCTCCATCTCGCTGCCCTTGATCGCGTAGGCCTCGGGCAGGAACTCGATGTCCTTGTAGGTCCAGCCGCCGCTGCGGTGCTGCTCGTATTCGGAGCCGCCGCCGGGGGAGTCGACGACGCCGTCGATTGACACGAACGCGGAGTAGATGAGTGTGCGCATGACCCGATCCTGCCGCGCGGATCCCCATCCCGCCACAAGTATTTCGTTGCACATCTCGGTGCCGCCTGCGGCACCGCCATCGCCAAAGACGTCTCCCTGGAGCCGCCGGGGACCGACCTCGGCGACCCGGGACCGACGCCCCGCTGGGGCCGCGACGGACTGGTCGAGGACTAACCTGGCCGGGTGATCGCTCGACGACGTGCTCAGGAGTTCTGCGAGGCGTACGGCCTCTCGATGCCGATCCTTCAGGCGCCGATGGCGGGTGCCTGCCCGCCCGCCGCGGCGGCCGCGGTCGCCGACGCCGGAGGGATGGGCGCGGCGGGGGTGGTGCTCGACTCGCCGGAGCGGATCGCGGAGTGGGCCGCCGAGTTCCGGTCGATGTCTACGGGGCCGTTCCAGCTGAACATCTGGATCCCCGACCCGGCCGATGACGACCCCGCCAGGATCTCGGCGGCGGAGGAGTTCCTGGGAAGCTTCGGTACGCCAGGCCCCGAGCAGCCGCCCGCGCCGTCGTTCGAGGAGCAGTGCGAGGCGATGCTCGCCGCCCGCCCGAGGGCCGTCTCCTCGATCATGGGGCTCTTCTCGCCGGAGTACGTCGACCGCCTGCACGAGGCCGGGATCGCGTGGTTCGCGTGCGCCACGACGCTGGCCGACGCGCTGGCCGCGCAGGAGGCCGGTGCCGACGCCATCGTCGCGCAGGGCCTCGAGGCAGGCGGGCACCGAGGGGTCTTCGCGCCGGAGACGGCGGAGCGTACGTCCGTGGGACTGTTCGCGCTGCTGCCGCACATCGTCGACGGGGTCGACCTGCCGGTGATCGCGACCGGCGCGATCGCCGACGGGCGTGCCGTCGCCGCGGCGCTGACCCTGGGTGCGAGTGCCGTGCAGGTCGGCTCCGCGCTGCTGCGGTCGCCGGAGACCGGGATCGCCGACGCCTGGGCGGACTCGCTGGACGGGCTCGCGCCGGAGGACACGGTCGCCACCCGGGCCTACTCCGGCCGCCTCGGCCGAGCCGCCCCGACACCGTATGTGCGTTCCTGGGACGCGCCGGGTGCACCGACGCCTGCGCCCTACCCTCATCAGCGCCGGCTGGTTGCCAGGTGGCGCAAGGGAACGCCCGACGCCGCGGCCGATGTGTCTCTGGATCGCGCCAACCACTGGGCCGGCCAAGCCGCTGGGCGCGCCGTCCCAGAACCCGCCGGCCAGATCGTCGCCCGGATGTGGGGCGAGGCCGAGGAGAACCTGCCGTTGTAGGGATGACCTCGGTGCTCGCGGGCTACCATCGAGCGATGGAGTCGGTGACGGGTATCGGTGGCGTCTTCTTCCGCGCACGAGACCCGGAGTCGCTGACGCGCTGGTATGAAACGAACCTCGGCGTCGCGCCTCCGCCCGCGTCCTACGACCAGTCTTCCTGGCGCCAGAAGGCCGGCCCGACCGTGTTCGCCCCGATGGCCGAGGACTCGCCGCACCTCGCCACCGCGCCGGGCACATGGTCGATCAACTTCCGTGTGGGCGACTTGGACGCGATGGTCGCGCAACTGCGGGACAACGGTGTCCAGGTGAGCGAGCACGAGAAGAGCTATCCCAACGGCCGGTTCGCGGAGCTCGCTGACCCGGAGGGCAATCCGATTCAGCTCTGGGAGCCTGCGGGGGCGGACTCGGCAGACCAGCTGCCGGATGCGATCTAGAGCGACGGTGTAGAACGGAAGGCATGAGCGAAACCTGGCCCCAGCGACTGCTCGCGGACGGCTTCGGCCGGACCGCGGAGACCCTTCCTTCGATCGTCGATGGGCTCTCTGTCGACGACCTGCTGTGGCGGCCCTACGACCGAGCGAACTCGATCGCCTGGATCCTGTGGCACATCGCCCGGATGGAGGACGCCCAGATCGCGCCGCTCGCCGGCACTGACGAGGTGTGGGCGCGCGATGGCTGGGTGGAGCGGTTCGCGCTGCCGTACGCGCCCGGCGCGATGGGCTACGGACAGAGCGCCGAGGACGTCGCGGCGTTCCGGCTCGAGGACCCGAAGCTGCTGACCGGCTACTACCAGGCGGTCCACGAGGCCACGATCGAGCTGGTCGACTCGTTGAGCGAGGACGACCTCGCCCGTGTCATCGACGAGCGCTGGGACCCGCCGGTCACTCTCGCGGTGCGACTGGTCAGCGTGGTCGACGACGCCGCCCAGCACATCGGCCAGGCGGCGTACGTCAAGGGCTTGCTGGGTCTCCGCTGATTCAGCGCTCGAGTCAGAGGACGGCGGCGATGGCCTCGTCGACCGTGGCGTCGCCGGAGACCAGCTCCCACTGTTTGCCGACGGTGGCGTCGTCGTCGATCACGGCGGCGATGACCGCTGCGACGTCGGCGCGCGGGATGGTGTGGCGGTCGAGCTTCTCGGCCAGCTTCACCCGTCCGGTCGGAGCGTCGTCGGTGAGGCCGCCGGGACGCAGGATGGTCCAGGCGAGGTCGCTGTCGCGCAGGGCGATGTCGGCGTCACGCTTGGCCTCGACGTACGCCTTCCACACCTCGCCCGCATCGGCGGGGACCGGCACGTCGACGCTGATCGCCGAGACCTGCACGAAGCGCTGGATGCCGGCGGTCTTGGCGCCCGCGATCGACTTGGTCGAGCCCTCCAGGTCGACGGTGCGCTTGCGCTCGATGTTGCCGTCGGGGCCGCCGCCGGCGGCGAAGACCACCGCGTCGCAGCCCGCGAAGGCGGCGGCGAACCCGTCGGCGTCCTGGTTCTCGATGTCGAGCAGGCCCACCTCGGCTCCGAGCGCTTCGAGCTCGTCTCGGTAGCTCTCGCTGCGTACGAGCGCGACCGGGGTGTGGCCCGCGGCCGCGAGGATCGGATGGAGATGCAGGGCGACCTTGCCGTGGCCGCCGACGATGGCGATGCGCATGCGTCCACGATAGGCATACCCACCACTGACAATTGTCCCGTCGGGTCCGGACAATCAGATCTGACGCACTGACGCCTCGAAACGCGAGTCTGGAGACGCCACCCACGGTGGGTGGCGGAGACGGAGGACACGCATGACGACCATGACGAACGAGACCTCGCATTGCACCCGGGTCGGATGGCCGCGGATCGCGGGCACGGCGGCCGCGGCAGCCGTCGCAGCGACCGCCGTATGGCTGCTGTGGACCGCGGCCGGCGGAGTCGAGCTCGAGGTGAAGTCGGGCACCGGCAGCCAGCAGATCGGGATCGGGTCCGTGATCGTCAGCAGCCTGCTGATCGCGCTGGCCGGTGGGGCGCTGCTGCGGTGGTGGCAGGGCCGCTCGGAGCGCGGGACGAGGCGGTGGACGATGCTCGCCGTCGGGATCGCCGTGGTCTCCCTGATCACGCCGACCAGCGCGCTCACCGTGGCCGCTGGACTGGGGCTCGCGAGCCTGCACGTCGTCGTGGCCGTTGTGGTCATCGCCGGCCTGCGGCGACGGTAAAGTGACGGGCGTGTCCGGCCTGAGGTGTCACCTTCAGACGACCGGAGCGAGGTCGACCGGCGAGCTTGCTCGTCCGGGCGCGCCGAGCGAGGGAGTGACCGCGCGAAGCGCGGTGCGCCACGGCGTGGTGCTGGTTTGGCTGCCGGTGCTGCTCCTCTTCCCGCTGCTCAATCTCTCCGGCGACGCGTGGCTGGCCGTCGGCCAGGTCGTCCTGGTGCTGGCCCTCGCCGCGGCCGCGGTCGCGCTCGTGGTCAGCGGCCGGGTCCCGGTTCTGCTGCCGGTCCTCGTCGCGCTGATCGTGCTCGCCGCGATGCAGGGCGAGGGCTGGCAGACGGTCTGGGGCGTGCTGGCCATCGTCTCCCCGGCGGTCCTGCGCGGCCGGCGTCTGCTGGTGGCGATCGTCGCGGCCACGGTCGGCGTCGCGGTCTCGATCGCGGTGATCGAGGGCATCGGCGACGCCTACCTGCTCAGCGTCGGCGGCACCTTCCTCACCGGCGCCACCACGACCTCCTTCCTCCGCCTCATCGAGGCCGTCGAGCAGCTCCGCCGCACCCGGGAAGAGCTGGCCCGGGCCGCGGTCGCCGAGGAGCGTGCCCGGATGTCGCGCGACCTCCACGACCTGCTCGGCCACACCCTGAGCGTGATGGTCGTCAAGGCCGAGGCCGTACGCCGCCTGGCGGCTCGTGACCCCGCGGCGGCCGCCGCGCACGCGGCCGACATCGAGGAGGTCGGGCGGGCCGCCCTGGCCGACGTCCGGGTCGCCGTCGACCAGATGAAGACGCTCTCCCTGTCCGACGAGCTCGACGGCGCACGTCGTGCGCTCGACGCCGCCGGGATCCGTACGTCGGTGACGGCTGCCCCGGCCGAGGTGCCCGACATCGCCGGCCAGGCGCTTGCCTGGGTCGTGCGCGAGGGCGCCACGAACGTACTCCGCCACTCCGGGGCGGCCAGCTGCCGTTTCGAGCTCACCGAGGACGGCGGCGAGTTCCGGCTCGCCGTGGTGGACGACGGGGTCGGTGGTCCGGGCCCGGGTGGTCCCGACGAGAGGTCGGGCGGGCTCGAGGGCCTGCGGCAGCGGTTGCGTGCGGTCGACGGTCGCCTCGACGTACGTCCTGGGGCCGACGGGTTCCGCCTCGAGGCGAGGGTGCCAGCATCGTGATCCGCATCCTGCTCGCCGAGGACCAGGCGATGATGCGCGGTGCGCTCGCCGTGCTGCTCGGGCTCGAGGACGACCTCGAGGTGGTCGCCCAGGTCGGGACCGGCACCGAGATCGTGCCGACGGCGCTCGAGGTGCGCCCTGATGTGGCCCTGCTCGACATCGAGCTGCCCGGGATCAGCGGGCTCGAGGCCGCGCACGAGCTGACCGCCCGGATCCCGGCGTGCCGGGTGATGATCCTGACGACGTTCTCCCGGCCCGGCTACGTGCGCCAGGCGATGGCCGCGGGCGCCGTCGGCTTCCTGGTCAAGGACGGGCCGGTCGAGGAACTGGCCGACGCGATCCGCCGGGTGCTGCGCGGCGAGACGGTCCTCGACCCCGGCCTGGCCGCCGCCACGCTCCGCGCCGCCCCGAACCCGCTGACCGCGCGCGAGCGCGACGTGCTCGCCGCCTCCGAGGACGGGTCGAGCATCGCCGACATCGCCGGCCGGCTCTTCCTCTCGCCGAGCACGGTGCGCAACTATCTCTCCGCGGCGATCGGCAAGACCGGCACCCGCAACAAGACCGAGGTGGCCCTCACCGCTCGCCGCAACGGCTGGCTCGCCTGAGACTGCGCGATCAGGCCGGGGCCGGGGACAGCGACCCGAGCGCGTGCACGAGCGGCGCGAGCTCGGGGATCTCGGCGGCCTCGTCCAGTGCCGTACGCAGCACCTCGTCGTGCAACGGACGGGCCTTCTTCAGCAGGGCTCGACCGGCGGGCGTGAGCTCGGTGTAGATCCCGCGGCGGTCGTCGGCGCACAGGATCCGGGTGAGGAGGTCGCGGTTCTCCAGGCGCGTGACCAGGCGGGTGGTGGCCGAGGAGGAGAGCGCCGCCGCGCGGGCCAGCTGCTGCATGCGCATGTGCCACCCGTCCTGGCGGCTGAGCGCGTCGAGGACGGTGAACTCGACGACCGACAGTCCGTGCTCGCGCTGCAGCGCCTTCTCGAGCGCGGCCTCGATCAGACCGTGCACGGCGGCCAGCGTGCGCCAGCCCTGAGCGCGGATCTCGACGGCGTCGTCAGCGATTCCCATGGGTCCTCCTTCGTGGACGACTCCAGCATACCGGAATTGCGCGGATAGTGCGCGTGTGC
>JALZDD010000242.1 GCA_030862715.1 Actinomycetota bacterium
CGCTGGCGGGTGGTGAGCCCGTCGTCGGGTACGTTCAGCGGCTGTCCCTTCGGCATCAGGCAGCGCCCCTTCCCATGGTGGATCCGGTGAACCCGTGGACGGTGGAGGTCAGCGCCTCGGCGCTCACCCCGGCGACCGGCACGTGCTCGGCCCCCAGGTGCTCGGCCAGCTGGCGGGCCAGCCCGAGCCGCATCGGCCCGCTCTCGGAGTCGATGACGACAGTGGTGACACCCAGACCGGCGACGTACGCGGCAGCCTGCTGTGAGCGCCGGACGGCCTCCTTGCCGTGGGTCTGTCCATTCTTTTTGGGGAAGTTGGCGCGACCGTCGGTGACGACCACCAGCAGCGGCCGCAGATCGGGGTCACGCAGGTGCTCGCGCTGGAGCACGCGGGCGGCCTCGAGGAGGCCTTCGGCCAGCGGCGTACGTCCCCCGGCGGGCACCTCGTCGAGACGTGCCGCGGCGAGGTCGACCGACCCGGTCGGCGGCAGCACCAGCTCGGCGCCCTCGCCCCGGAAGGTGATCATCCCGACCTTGTCGCGGCGCCGGTAGGCGTCGAGCAGCAGCGAGAGAACAGCGGCCTTGACCTGCGCCATCCGCTTGCGTGCGGCCATCGACCCGGAGGCGTCCACGCAGAAGAGCACCAGGTTGGCCTCCCGGCCCTCACGGACCGCGGTGCGGAGGTCCTCGATCCGCAGCTCGACCTTCGCGGAGGTGCGCGGGCGGGCGCTCTGCTTGCCCGCGGCCGCCTTGAGCGTCTCGACGAGGTGGAGCGAGCCGCGGGTGCTGGCGCTCGCGCCGATCCGGCGACCGCTGCTGCCGATCGCCTTGCTCCGGCCGCCGGAGCGGCCCGTGCCCAGGCCGGTCACGGTCAGGAGGCGAGGACGGTAGGCGGCGCCTGCCGCGGTGGTCGAGGTGTTCCCTGCCGACGGGCTGGGCGGGGCCTCGTCCGTTGTCGAGGTCTCGTCCTGGGACGTCTCGACGGGCTCGGTCTCGGAGGAGTCCTCGTGGGAGCTCTCGGCCGGCCCGACCTCCGGCCCGACCTCCGGCTCGGACTCCGGCCCGACCTCCGGCTCGGACTCCGGTCCGTCCTTCGGCCCGTCTTGCGGGTCGTCGTGTTCCGGCCCGCCCTCCGGTGGCTCGGGCGGCAGCTCCTCGTTGCCGAGGATGCGGTCGAGCAGGTCCTCGTCGAGCCCGGGAGCGTCGAAGGGGTTGCGACGGCGGCGGTGCGGGAGGGCCAGCAGAGCGGCCCGGCGGATGTCTTCGCGGGTGACCTCGGAGCGACCGGCCCAGGCCGCGTGCGCGACCGCGGTACGCGCGGTGACGATGTCGGCGCGCAGCCCGTCTACCTCGAACGCCGCGCAGACCTCGGCGATCTTGAGCAGCCCCGGCTCGGTGAGCCGGACCTTCCCGACCAGCTCACGAGCGGCGGCGATCCGGGAGGTCAGCGCACGATCGGCTCCTCCGAAGCGCTCGGCGAACGCAGCGGCGTCGAGGTCGAACGACATCCGGCGGCGTACGACCTCGGCGCGTAGCGCGGGATCCCGGGGCGCGGCGACCTCGACGGTGAGCCCGAAGCGGTCCAGGAGCTGCGGGCGCAGCTCGCCCTCCTCGGGGTTCATGGTGCCGATCAGCACGAACCTTGCAGCGTGCTCGACCGAGACGCCGTCACGCTCGACCGTGGCGCGACCCATCGCTGCCGCGTCGAGCAAGAGGTCGACCAGATGGTCGTGCAGCAGGTTGACCTCGTCGACGTAGAGGATCCCCCGGTGAGCGCGGGCCAGCAGTCCGGGCTCGTACTCGACCTTGCCCTGCGCGAGCGCACGCTCCAGGTGAAGAGAGCCGAGGACCCGGTCCTCGGTGGCACCGACGGGAAGTTCGACGAGTCGCACCGGCCGGACGATGGTCTCCGCGTCGATGCCGAAGGGGCCGTCGGGCGAGGTCGCCGCCCGGTCGCTGGGGTCGATGGAGAAGCGGTCGGCGGCGTACACCTCGATCGGCGGCAGCACCGGGGCCAGCGCCCGGACGGTGGTCGACTTGGCGGTGCCCTTCTCGCCGCGGACGAGGACGCCGCCGATCTCGGGCGCAATGGTCGTGAGGACCAGTGCCAGTCCCATGTCATCCAGTGCGTCGGCCTCGCATCCGAGTACGGCTGCAAAGGGGTAGTGCACCGGCATCTGAGGCTCCCGCTCGATTCGCCATGGACCATGGTCGGGCGCGAGGCCGGTCTTCGGACTTCTCGGGTCCCTCGCTCGCGCGAAGGCTCGATTCACCGCAGCGGGCCTGTGCCGGAGTCTCACCGGCTTCCCAGATTCTCCTCGTCGACCAGCCCCACCGTTTCCGATGGTTCGGCCTCTGAGGCACCTCGTGCCTGTGGGGTCACTGTAGCGTCTGCCCGCGTGATCACCGTGGTGGGCGTCGGAGCCGAGGGCTGGGCCGGAGTCCCGGACCGGCTGCGTCGGGTGGTGCTCGACGCTGGCACGGTGCTGGGCGGACGGCGTCATCTCGGCATGCTGCCCGAGGTGCATGGGCAGCGTCGCGAACCCTGGCCGTCGCCGCTCCACGAATGTCTGCCAGCGCTGCTGGAGAGCCTGGGGGACGGTCCGGTCGTCGCCCTGGCATCTGGTGATCCACTGCTGTCCGGGATCGGCACGACACTCGTCGA
>JALZDD010000245.1 GCA_030862715.1 Actinomycetota bacterium
GCCTGAAATCATTTGGCGTGGGGCGCTCGTTCCGCGAGGGTGAGCCCATGAGCAGCGATCAGCGACAGGTGGGGTTCGGCGGCATCTGGCTTCCCGAGGGCGAGGACCCGCGCCACCAGGACCAGCCGGCCGTCGGCGAGCTGGCGACGTACCGGGACTACCTGCGTCACTACCGGCTCACCCTCGAGCTCAAGTGCCAGGACCTCGGTCCGGAGGACCTGGTCAAGCAGAGCGTGCCGCCAAGCGACCTGAGCCTGCTCGGGCTCATCCGTCACATGGCGCGGGTCGAGCAGAGCTGGTTCCAGCGCGTGCTGAAGGAGAACCTCGACCTGCCGCGGCTCGACGCCGACGACCCCACCGGCGGGTTCCACAAGGTGGAGCCGACCCAGGAGTCGGTCGACGAGGCGTTCGCGAGCTGGCGTGAGCAGGTCGCGGCCGCCGACGAGTGGCTCGACTCGATCGACGACTCGATGCTCGGCGACACCCGTGACGTCGGCCGCGGCGACGAGCCGACCAGCATCCGCGACATCCTGGTCCACATGATCGAGGAGTACGCCCGCCACGCAGGCCACGCCGACCTGCTGCGCGAGGTCATCGACGGGCGTACCGGGCAGTAGCCCCTCCCCCACCCAACAAGCAGTTTCCTGAGACTAGGCTGAGACAGCGGTCACAACGACCGTAAACCGTGCTGAATCAGAGGGAGACCATGTCGACGTCGACCGCCAACCCCACCAGCTCGGGCCCAGGGTCCGGGCCCAACACGCCCCGTAATTGGAAGGCCATCGGCATCTGGGCCGCCGTCGCTGTCGTCGGCGCCGTCTGCTGGGCCATGCTCGCCCTGTCCCGAGGCGAGGAGGTCTCGGCACTGTGGATCCTGTTCGCCGCGCTGGCCTCGTACGCGATCGCCTACCGGTTCTACTCGAAGTTCATCGCCGACAAGGTGCTGAAGGTCGACGACACCCGGGCCACCCCGGCCGAGCGACTGGAGAACGGGCAGGACTTCGACGTCACCGACCGGCGAGTGCTCTTCGGGCACCACTTCGCCGCGATCGCCGGCGCCGGCCCGCTGGTCGGCCCGGTGCTGGCCGCGCAGATGGGTTACCTGCCGGGCACGATCTGGATCATCGTCGGCGTCATCCTCGCCGGTGCCGTGCAGGACATGGTCGTGATGTTCTTCTCGATGCGCCGCGACGGCAAGAGCCTCGGTCAGATGGTGCGTGAGGAGATCGGCGCCGTCGCCGGCGTGGCCGCACTGATCGCCGTCTTTGCGATCATGATCATCATCCTGGCGGTGCTCGCGCTGGTCGTCGTCAATGCGCTCGCGGAGTCGCCGTGGGGTGTCTTCTCGATCGGTCTCACCATCCCGATCGCGCTCTTCATGGGCTTCTACCTGCGCTACCTGCGCCCCGGCCGTGTCAGCGAGGTGACCGTCATCGGCGTCGCGCTGCTGCTGCTGGCCATCATCGGTGGTGGGTACGTCGAGGAGATGGGCCTGGCCGGCGCCCTCACCCTCTCCCACGAGACGCTGGTGATCTGCCTGGTCGTCTACGGCTTCGTCGCCTCGATCCTCCCGGTGTGGATGCTGCTCACCCCGCGTGACTACCTCTCCACCTTCATGAAGGTGGGCGTCATCGTGCTGCTGGCCGTCGGCCTGGTCCTCGCGGCCCCGGCGCTGCAGAACGAGGCCGTCACCGACTTCGCCACCAACGGCGAGGGTCCGGTCTTCGCCGGCAAGCTGTTCCCGTTCGTCTTCATCACCATCGCCTGCGGCGCCCTCTCCGGTTTCCACGCGCTCATCTCCTCCGGCACCACGCCCAAGATGGTCGCCAAGGAGAGCCACGTCCGAATGATCGGCTACGGCGGCATGCTGATGGAGTCGTTCGTGGCGATCTCGGCCCTCATCGCGGCCTCGGTCATCGACCAGGGCATCTACTTCTCGATGAACGCGGCCGCCGGCGCGACCGGCGGCACCCCGCAGACCGCGGCGGCCTTCGTCAACGGGCTCGGCTTCACGATCACCCCGGCCGACCTCGAGGCAGCCGCGGCCAGCGTGGAGGAGACGATCATCTCCCGCACCGGTGGCGCCCCGACCCTGGCGTTCGGGATGTCGCTGATCTTCACCGAGGCGTTCGGTGGCGGCCTGGCCGCCTTCTGGTACCACTTCGCGATCATGTTCGAGGCGCTCTTCATCCTGACCGCCGTCGACGCCGGCACCCGCGTGGGCCGCTTCATGCTCCAGGACACGATCGGCAACGTCTGGAAGCGCTACGCCGACACCTCCTGGCGGCCGGCGGCCTGGTCGGCCTCCGCGCTGGTCGTACTGGCCTGGGGCTACATGCTCTGGATCGGCGTCGGTGACCCGCTCGGCGGGATCAACCAGCTCTTCCCGCTGTTCGGCATCGCCAACCAGCTGCTCGCCGCGATCGCCCTGACCCTGGCCACCGTGCTGATGTTCAAGCACGGTCTGGCCAAGTTCGCCTGGGTGCCTGGCATCCCGCTGGTCTGGGACCTCATCGTCACCATGACGGCGAGCTGGCAGAAGGTGTTCAGCGACAACCCCGCGATCGGCTACTTCGCCCAGGCCTCGGCCGCGCGCGAGGCACGCGACGCCGGTGAGCTCTACGGGGTTGCGAAGACCCCCGCGGACGTCGACCAGATCATCTACAACTCGACCCAGAGCGGCATCCTGCAGGCAGCGTTCGCGCTGCTGGTGATCGTGATCGTCGCCGGTGCCGCGGTGACTGTGGTCAAGGCGATCCGCGCCGGCGGACTGCCGACCACCGAGGTACCGAAGGTCGAGTCGAAGATCGTCGCGCCCTCCGACTTCTTCGCCACCAAGGAGGAGAAGGAAGCCGTACGCGAGTGGGAGGCCTCCCAGAAGACGCCGGTCTCATGAGTCTGCTCGCCGAGCGTGTCTCCGGCGCCTGGCGGCTGCTCCGCCAGGCGACCGGGGAGGCGAAGTGGGACGAGTACGTCGCCCGGTGCGAGCGCGCGGGCGTCGAGCCGATGAGCCGGCGCGCGTTCGAACGTCACCGGGCCGACGAGAAGGAGCACAACCCGCAGGCCCGCTGCTGCTAGCGGCCTAACGGGGGCTGTCGTCGGCGAAGGCGGCGTCGAGCCAGGCGTAGACCTGCGAGTCACCTCGGGTGACGAGCAGGACCACCTGTTTCTCGGCGTCGCTGACCGGCTTGCCGTTGATCCAGCTCCGGACGATGTCGGAGGCGGCGCGGCGTACGACCTCGACGCCCTTGGCCATCGCCCACTCCGGCGCCGGGTGACCCTTGCTGGTCGCCACGCCGGGGATCTCCAGGGTCCAGGTGTCGTCCTCGGCCTGGAGGAGCTGGGGCATCGGCAGCGCGCTCTTCTTGCTCACCTGCTCATGTTCGCACGTCGAGACCGTCGATAAGGGACCACTCAGGCTCGGCCACTAGACTGCGCCCCGTGACGAATGCAGCTTGGGGCTTCGGCCTCGTGACGTACGCCGCCGACAACTCTGTGCTCGACGTGTGGTTCCCCGCGCCGCAGCTGGGCACCCAGCCCGCCAACGCAACAGCGCCGGCCGAGCTGACCGCGCTCGAGGGCGCCGACGAGGTGCGTCAGGTCACCCAGCGGGTCGCCCTCGTCGAGGTCAAGGACCTCGAGACCGCGCCCGAGACCACCGAGGACGTCTGGCTGCGGCTCCACCTCCTCTCCCACCGTCTCGTGCAGCCGCACGGCCAGAACCTCGACGGCATCTTCGGCCTGCTCACCAACGTGGTGTGGACCAGCGCCGGTCCCTGCGCCGTCGAGGGCTTCGAGCTCACCCGCGCCCGGCTGCGCGCCGCGGGCCAGCACGTGACCGTCTACGGCGTGGACAAGTTCCCGCGGATGGTCGACTATGTCGTCCCGAGCGGCATCCGGATCGGCGACGCCGACCGCGTCCGTCTCGGCGCCCACCTGGCCTCCGGCACGACTGTGATGCACGAGGGCTTCGTCAACTTCAACGCCGGCACCCTCGGCGCCTCGATGGTCGAGGGCCGGATCTCCGGCGGTGTCGTCGTCGGCGACGGCTCCGACGTCGGTGGCGGCGCCTCGATCATGGGCACCCTCTCCGGTGGCGGCAAGGCCGTCATCTCCATCGGCC
>JALZDD010000255.1 GCA_030862715.1 Actinomycetota bacterium
TGCGGCCGCCGGGGACGAGCGGACCCGGGGTCAGGTCATGGCCGACACCCTCGTCGACCGGATCACCGGCCGCAACACCGCCGATGCGAAGCCTCGGATCGAGGTCAAGATCGTGATGACCGCCGACTCGCTCACCAACACCAGCGACCAGCCGGCCCTGGTCGAGGGCTACGGACCCGTCCCCGCAGCCTGGGCTCGTGACGCGCTCGCCGACGCCGAGGTCTTCGTCCGGCGCCTGTTCACCGACCCCGCCGGGCAACTGGTCGCCATGGAGTCCCGCTCCCGGAAGGCTCCGGACGGGCTCGCGGAGTTCATCACCACCCGTGACGGCGGGATCTGCCGCACCGTCGGCTGCGACGCGCCCATCCGGAACATCGACCACGTCGAACGCCACGCCGACGGCGGCGACACCAGCGCCCAGAACCTCCAAGGGCTCTGCGAGCGATGCAATCAGGCCAAGGAAGCCCTCGGCTGGCGGGCCAGACCAGGACCCGACGGCAGCATCATCACCACCACACCCACCGGACACACCTACACCAGTCCGCCACCCGACACCTGGACACCGGACCCGCCACCGCGGCTGTCGCCAGCAGAACTCAGGCTGCGCCGCGTGCTCCGCGATCATGTCCTCGCGGCCTGATCTACGGCGTCGGAGCCGTGCGCCTCGACCTCAGTCGCCGAGAAACTGACGCAGGGCCGCCAGGAAGGTCTCCGGCTTCTCGGAGTGGACCCAGTGTCCGGCGCCCTTGATCGTGACCTTGCGGTAGCGCGGGAACCACTCCTTCATCGCCGGCGCGTACTCGTCGGTGACGTAGTTCGACAGCTCGCCGGCCAGCCACAGCACGGGGCCGTCGTACGGGTCGTACGCCTTCAGTTCCTCGGCTGGCCAGGCGCCGATTTGGTCTAGGTCGCGGCCCAGGACGGGGAGGTTCATGGCCCAGCGCCAACTGTCGCCGTCGCGGCGCAGGTTCTGCAGCAGGAAGCCGCGGATCGTCGGGTCGGGGACCGCCTCCTGCATCCCGGCGTCGGCCTCCTCGCGGCGGGTGATGCGGTCCAGGTCGAGGCTCTGCATGGCGTCGACGTACGTCTTGAAGCCGCCGACGCGCTCGTAGACGACCGGGGACATGTCGGCCACCACGAGCTTCGCGACCAGCTCGGGGCGGGTGATCGCGAGCAGCATCGCCACCTTGCCGCCCATCGAGTGGCCGACCACGGTTGCAGGGTCGTCGGCTGAGAGCAGATCGGCGACGGCCGCGGTCACCTCGAGGTAGTCGAAGGTGTCAGGTTGCGGGGAGCGTCCGTGGTGCGGCAGGTCGACGAGCGAGACCCGATGCTTGTCGGCCAGCTGCTTGCCGAGCGTGTTCCAGTTGCGTCCCTGTCCGAAGAGTCCGTGCAGGAAGACGACACGACTTCCGGCCTCACCGAGCTCGAGCGTATGAAGTGGTGGCACCCCGGAAGCGTACAAACTCAGAAGTCGAAGCCGTCGAACATGTCGCCGATGCCGTCGCCGATCCCGCCGAACATGTCCCCCATGCCCTCGCCGATGCCACCGATCGCATCGCCCATGCCCTCACCGATCTCACCGAAGGCGTCGAAACCACCGAACGCGCTGAACATCAGCCCGGCGAACATCCAGTCCATCGGCGAGAAGGCACCGAAGTAGCCGGCGGCGTAGGGCCGGTAGGCCGGCCCACCCTGCCAGTAGGGAACGCGCTCATTGCCGACCATCACCTTGCGGGTGTCGGGCTCCGCGCCGACCTTGACGCGTTCGGCGTCGAGCGCACAGGCGGGTACGTCGCGGGTGGTGCCGCCCGGCGGCGCCCAGGCCACGTCCTCGACCGAGAGGCCGTGGCGGGGGTCGAAGAAGCACGGCGGGCGGCGCTTCGGCAGCGGCTCGCCGGCGACCCGTGCCTTGACGCACGCGACGGCATAGCGGCCGTCCTCGACGATCGTCGTGATCTTCTTGACGTCGTCGGGCACGGTCATCTTGTCGACGGTGCGCTTGGCCGTCTCGTATTCGTCCAGCGCGCGCTGGTAGTCGGCGTTGGCGCCCTCATCGAGCTCCTTGCCGGCCATGTCCAGGTCGAGCTTCTGCAGCTCTTCACCGAAGGCGGTCACGTCCTCGAAGGCGAGCTGCTTGACCGGTTCGAGGTCGGCGCGCTGCTTTTCCAGCGCTCGCGCCTGCGAACGCTTGCTGGTCACTACCACGGTCCCGATCACCGCGACGACGATGAGAAGTGCGATCAGAAGTCCCACGTCTTTCAGCGTACTGCCACGGTGGTCGGGCCGGGAGGGACCTCAGCTGTGCATATCGCTTCGGGCTCCGCTTCAGCTGTAGTCGCGGAAGCCCTTGCCGGTCTTGCGGCCGAGGTAGCCCGCGGTGACCAGGTGTTCCAGCAGCGGCGCGGGCGCGAAGCCCGGCTCGCGGAACTCCAGGTAGAGCTCGCGCTCGATGGCCAGCGAGACGTCGTTGCCGACGACGTCCAGCAGCTCGAACGGACCCATCGGCAGCGCACAGCCGAGCT
>JALZDD010000299.1 GCA_030862715.1 Actinomycetota bacterium
TCGTCATCGAGAAGAGCGCCTACTTCGGCGGATCGACGTCGCGCTCGGGCGGCGGGGTCTGGATCCCGCGCAACCACGCCCTCGAGGCGGCCCGCCAGAAGGACTCCCCCGAGGACGCCAGCCTCTATCTCGAGTCGATCGTCGGCGAAGTCGTGCCCAGCGACCGGCGCGAGACGTTCCTGGACCGAGGCCCGGAGGTGCTCTCCTTCGTCTGCGACAAGACGCCCGTGCGGTTCAGCTGGGTCCCCGACTACGCCGACTACCACCCCGAGGCCCCCGGCGGCCGCGGCGCCGGCCGCTCCGTCGAGCCGGTCCCGCTCGACGCCCGGATGATCGGCGAGGAACTCTCCAGGCTGCATCCGCCCTATACGAAGTCGCCCGCCAACATGGTCGTCACCCAGGCCGACTTCCGCAAGATCAGCCTCGGCATGCGCACGATCAGGGGCCCGATCACGATGGTCAAGATCGCGGTCGCACGGATCCTCGCCGGCCTGCTCGGAAAGAAGATGCACGCCATGGGCGCGGGGCTCGCAATCGGACTGCGCAAGGGGCTCCTGGATGCTGGCGTCGAGGTCCGCTACGAGACCGAGCTGGTCGGCCTGGTCACCGAGGGCGGCCGGGTCGTCGGCGTCGAGGTACGCCACGGCGAGTCCGGTCGGACCACGGTGATCCGGGCGCGGCGCGGCGTGATCCTCGGCTCCGGCGGCTTCGAGCGCAACCTGGAGATGCGGGAGAAGTACCTGCCCGCCCCGACCTCGGTCGAATGGACCACCGGAGCCTTCTCCAACACCGGCGGCGGCATCCTGGCCGGGATCGCGGCCGGCGCGGACACCGACCTGATGGACGAGTCCTGGTGGGGGCCGACGATCCCGTTCCCCGGGCGGCCGTGGTTCGCGCTCGCCGAGCGCAACCTGCCCGGCTCGATCATCGTCAACAGCGCGGGCAAGCGGTTCATGAACGAGGCGCTCCCCTACGTCGAGGCCGTCCACGAGATCTACAAGGGCCAAGAGACGGGCATCTCGCACGTCCCGGCCTGGCTGGTCTTCGACCAGCGCTACCGCAACCGCTACATCTTCGCCGGCCTCGGGCCGGGCCAGCCGTTCCCGGGCCGCTGGCTCAAGAGCGGCGTCGTCGTGAAGGCCTCGACGGTGGAGGCGCTGGCCGAGAAGATCGAGGTGCCCGCCGACGGCCTGCGCGAGACCCTGGCCCGTTTCAACGGCTTCGCCGAGTCCGGCGTCGACGAGGACTTCCACCGCGGCGAGTCGACCTACGACAAGTACTACTCCGACCCCACGGTCAAGCCGAACTGCTCGCTCAACGTCATCGACCAGGCGCCGTTCTACGCCGTCAAGATGGCGCCCGGCGACCTCGGCACGAAGGGCGGCCTGGTCACCGACAAGCGCGCCCGCGTCCTGCGCTCCGACGGCTCCGTGATCGAGGGCCTGTACGCCGCCGGCAACGTCTCCTCCGCCGTCATGGGCCGCACCTACGCCGGCCCCGGCGCCACCATCGGTCCCGCCCTGGTCTTCGGCTATCTGGCCGCCGAGGACTGCGCCATCTCGCCCGAGAAGCCCCAGGACAAGGAGCACAGCTGATGCCCATCGACCCGACCAAGGCCATCGGCGCGGAGCTGCCGTCCCAGTCATTCTCGTGGAGCTCCTCCGACGTACTGCTCTACCACCTCGGCATCGGCGCCGGGTCGCGTCCCGGTGACGCGACCGACCCGGCGGCCCTGCGCTACACGCTCGACTCCGATGCCCTGACGGTGCTGCCGTCCTTCGGGGTCGTCGCACCGACCTTCCACGTCACCGATCCGCCCTCGCTCGACCTGCCGGGCTGCGACATCGACCTCGCCTCGGTGCTCCATGGCTCCCAGGAGATCCACGTCGACGGCCCGATCCCCACCTCGGGAGAGGCAGTCGTCTCGACCCGGATCGCAGAGGTCTGGGACAAGGGCAAGGCCGCCGTCATCGTGCAGGAGGGCGTCGCCACCACCCCGTCCGGCGATCCGCTTTGGACGGTCAGGAGCTCGATCTTCGTACGCGGCGAAGGCGGCTTCGGAGGCGAGCGCGGGCCGTCGACGTCGCTCCCGGTTCCTGACCGCGCGCCCGATGCTGTGGCTGCGTACGACGTCACGGAGCAGCAGGCGCTGCTCTACCGGCTGTGCGGCGACCGCAACCCGCTGCACGCCGACCCCGACTTCGCCGCGAAGGCCGGCTTCCCGAAGCCGATCCTGCACGGGCTGTGCTCCTACGGCATCGTGCTGCGCGAGGCGACCGCGCTGCTCCTGGGCGGGGACGCCACCCGGGTCGCCGGGTTCGGTGCCCGGTTCGCCGGGATCGTCTTCCCCGGCGAGACGATCTCGATCGAGGCCTGGGACGAAACTAGTCAAGAGGCCGGGAAGATCCTGGTCAGAGCCACGATCTCGTCGGCAGACACGGCCCGCGACGGCGCCCCGGTCCTCGCCGACTGCTACCTGGAGGCGACCGGAGCGAGGTCGAGCGGCGAGCTTGCTCGTCCGCTCGCGCCGAGCGAGGAAGCGACCGAGCGAAGCGAGGAGGTGCGATGAGCCGCGCGAGCTGTAACACGCTGTTCGTAGGACTACTCGCCCTATTGGAACGACCGGATAGTCCCACGAACGACGTGTTACACGGGGGAACGGCATGAGCGGAACGGCACTGCCCGACGTACTCTCCCCCGCCGACGTCGAGGAGCGCTTCGGCGGCTGGTCGGAGGAGACCGACGTGATCGTGGTCGGTTTCGGCGTGGCCGGCGGGGCGGCGGCGCTGGAGGCGGCCCGCGCGGGCGCCCGCACGATCCTCCTGGAGCGGGCCGCAGAGCCCGGTGGCACCTCGGCGATGGCCGGCGGCCACTTCTACCTCGGCGGCGGCACCGCGGTGCAGAAGGCGACCGGGATCGAGGACTCGGCCGAGGAGATGTTCAACTACATCCGCGCGGTCTCCAAGGAGCCGGAGGACGACAAGATCCGGGCCTACTGCGACGACTCGGTCGAGCACTTCGACTGGCTCGAGGCGCTGG
>JALZDD010000300.1 GCA_030862715.1 Actinomycetota bacterium
TCGTCATCGAGAAGAGCGCCTACTTCGGCGGATCGACGTCGCGCTCGGGCGGCGGGGTCTGGATCCCGCGCAACCACGCCCTCGAGGCGGCCCGCCAGAAGGACTCCCCCGAGGACGCCAGCCTCTACCTCGAGTCGATCGTCGGCGACGTCGTGCCCAGCGACCGGCGCGAGACGTTCCTCGACCGCGGCCCGGAGGTGCTCTCCTTCGTCTGCGAGAAGACGCCGGTGCGGTTCAGCTGGGTCCCCGACTACGCCGACTACCACCCCGAGGCCCCCGGCGGCCGCGGCGCGGGCCGCTCCGTCGAGCCGGTCCCTCTCGACGCCCGGATGATCGGCGAGGAGCTCTCGCGACTTCATCCGCCCTATACGAAGTCGCCCGCCAACATGGTCGTCACCCAGGCCGACTTCCGGAAGATCAGCCTCGGCATGCGCACGATCAAGGGCCCGATCACGATGGTCAAGATCGCGGTCGCCCGGATCCTCGCCGGCCTGCTCGGAAGGAAGATGTACGCCATGGGCGCGGCGCTCGCGATCGGGCTGCGTAAGGGGCTCCTGGATGCCGGCGTCGAGGTCCGCTACGAGACCGAGCTGGTCGGCCTGGTCACCGAGGGCGGCCGCGTCGTCGGCGTCGAGGTACGCCACGGCGAGTCCGGTCCGACCACGGTGATCCGGGCACGCCGCGGCGTGATCCTCGGCTCCGGCGGCTTCGAGCGCAACCTGGAGATGCGGGAGAAGTACCTGCCCGCCCCGACCTCGGTCGAATGGACCACGGGCGCCTTCTCCAACACCGGCGGCGGGATCCTGGCCGGGATCGCGGCCGGCGCGGACACCGATCTGATGGACGAGTCCTGGTGGGGGCCGACGATCCCATTCCCCGGACGGCCGTGGTTCGCGCTCGCCGAGCGCAACCTGCCGGGGTCGATCATCGTCAACAGCGCGGGCAAGCGGTTCATGAACGAGGCACTCCCCTACGTCGAGGCCGTCCACGAGATCTACAAGGGCCATGCTGAGTACATTTCTGGGCAAGGCATCTCCCACGTCCCGGCCTGGCTGGTCTTCGACCAGCGCTACCGCAACCGCTACATCTTCGCCGGCCTCGGACCCGGCCAGCCGTTCCCGGGCCGCTGGCTCAAGAGCGGGGTCGTCGTGAAGGCCTCGACGGTGGAGGCGCTGGCCGAGAAGATCGAGGTGCCCGTCGACGGCCTGCGCGAGACCTTGACCCGTTTCAACGGCTTCGCCGAGTCCGGCGTCGACGAGGACTTCCACCGCGGCGAGTCGACCTACGACAAGTACTACTCCGACCCCACCGTCAAGCCGAACTGCTCGCTCAACGTCATCGACCAGGCGCCGTTCTACGCGGTCAAGATGGCTCCCGGCGACCTCGGTACCAAGGGTGGCCTGGTCACCGACAGGCGCGCACGCGTCCTGCGGCCCGACGGCTCCGTGATCGAGGGCCTGTACGCCGCCGGCAACGTCTCCTCCGCCGTCATGGGCCGCACCTACGCCGGCCCCGGCGCCACCATCGGACCCGCCCTCGTCTTCGGCTATCTCGCCGCCGAGGACTGCGCCATCTCGCCCGAGAAGCCCCAGAAGCCCCAGGACAAGGAGCACAGCTGATGCCCATCGACCCGGCCAAGGCCATCGGCGCGGAGCTGCCGTCCCAGTCGTTCTCGTGGAGCTCCTCCGACGTGCTGCTCTACCACCTCGGCATCGGCGCCGGCTCGCGCCCCGGTGACGCGACCGACCCGGCAGCCCTGCGCTACACGCTCGACTCCGACGCCCTGACGGTGCTGCCGTCCTTCGGGGTCGTGGCACCGACCTTCCACGTCACCGAGCCGCCCTCGCTCGACCTGCCGGGCTGCGACATCGACCTCGCCTCGGTGCTCCACGGCTCCCAGGAGATCCACGTCGACGGCCCGATCCCCACCTCGGGAGAGGCCGTCGTCTCGACCCGGATCGTCGAAGCCTGGGACAAGGGCAAGGCCGCCGTCATCGTCCAGGAGGGTGTCGCCACAGCGCCGTCCGGCGATCCGCTGTGGACGGTCAGGAGCTCGATCTTCGTACGCGGCGAGGGCGGCTTCGGGGGTGAGCGCGGGCCATCGACGTCGTTGCCGGTTCCCGACCGCGCGCCCGATGCTGTGGCTGCGTACGACGTCACCGAGCAGCAGGCGCTGCTCTACCGGCTGTGCGGCGACCGCAACCCGCTGCACGCCGACCCCGACTTCGCCGCGAAGGCGGGCTTCCCGAAGCCGATCCTGCACGGGCTGTGCTCCTACGGCATCGTGCTGCGTGAGGCGACCGCGCTGCTCCTCGATGGGGACGCCACGCGGGTCGCCGGCTTCGGCGCCCGGTTCGCCGGGATCGTCTTCCCCGGCGAGACGATCTCGATCGAGGCCTGGGACGAAGAGCCGAAGATCCTGGTCAAAGCCACGATCTCGTCGGCAGACCCGGCGCGCGACGGCGCCCCGGTCCTCGCCGACTGCTACCTGGAGGTGTGATGAGCCGCGCGAGCTGTAACACGCTGTTCGTAGGACTACTCGCCCTATCAGAACGACCGGATAGTCCTACGAACGACGTGTTACAAGGGGGGATGGCATGAGCGGAACGGCACTGCCCGACGTACTCTCCCCTGCCGACGTCGAGGAGCGCTTCGGCGGCTGGTCGGAGGAGACCGACGTGATCGTGGTCGGCTTCGGCGTGGCCGGCGGGGCGGCGGCACTGGAGGCGGCCCGGGCGGGCGCCCGCACGATCCTCCTGGAGCGGGCCGCCGAGGCCGGCGGCACCTCGGCGATGGCCGGCGGCCACTTCTACCTCGGCGGCGGCACCGCAGTACAGAAGGCGACGGGGATCGAGGACTCGGCCGAGGAGATGTTCAACTACATCCGCGCGGTCTCCAAGGAGCCGGAGGACGACAAGATCCGGGCCTACTGCGACGACTCGGTCGAGCACTTCGACTGGCTCGAGGCGCTGG
>JALZDD010000302.1 GCA_030862715.1 Actinomycetota bacterium
TCGGCGGACTGGAGCGTTAGCCCCCTCTTCCGGGGGTAGGGCGGCGGTCGGCGTCGCGACGATGATGACCGCCATGACTCGTTCGACCTCGACCGACGCCCTGCTCGCCGCCCGGGACGCGCTGATCGCCCAGCGCCTCGACTACGCCGCTGCGCTCGACACCTTCCGCTGGCCCGACGTCGGGGCGACCTTCAACTTCGCCCACGACTGGTTCGACCCGATGGCGCGGGGCAACGACGCTCCGGCGCTGGTCATCGCCGAGCCGGACGGGTCGCGGGCTGCGTACTCCTTCGACGAGCTGGCCCGCCGCTCGGACGCGTTGGCCCGCTACCTTGGACGTCTCGGTGTCGGCTCGGGGGACAGCGTGGTCGTCATGCTCGGCAACCAGGTCGAGCTGTGGGAGACGATGCTCGCGGCGATGAAGGTCGGTGCGGTCCTGATGCCGACGACGACCGCGGTCGGCACCGCCGAGCTGGTCGACCGGCTCGCCCGTGGCCGGGCGAAGGCCGTGGTCTGCAACGCCGAGGACACGGACAAGTTCGACGGCGTGCCCGGCGACTACGTGCGGATCAGCGTGGGGGAGCAGCGGGAGGGCTGGAACGGCTACGCTGCAGCGGCCGCGGAGGCCCAAGAGCCGCTCGATCACCCCGGCAACGCCACCACCGACGCACTGCTCCTCTACTTCACCAGCGGCACCACCAGCCGTCCGAAGCTGGTCGAGCACACCCACTACACCTACCCGGTCGGCCACCTGTCGACGATGTACTGGCTCGGTCTCCGCCCCGACGACGTCCACATGAACATCTCCAGCCCCGGCTGGGCCAAGCACGCCTGGTCGAACTTCTTCGCGCCCTGGCTCGCCGGAGCGACAGTCTTCGTCCTCAACTACACGCGCTTCGAGGCAGCCACCCTGCTGCAGCGGATCCGCGAGGAGCACGTGACCAGCATGTGCGCTCCTCCCACCGTGTGGCGGATGCTCATCCAGGCCGACCTCAGCGGCGGCTGCGGCTCGCTACGCGAGGCGATCAGCGCCGGTGAGCCGCTCAACCCCGAGGTTATCAGCCAGGTTCAGCAGGCCTGGGGCCTGACCATCCGCGACGGCTTCGGGCAGACCGAGATGACCGCGACGGTCGCCAACAGCCCCGGCCAACCGGTACGTCCAGGGTCGATGGGCCGGCCGCTGCCCGGTGTCCCGGTCGTGCTGGTCGACCCGATCGAGGGGACGGTGATCGACGGGCCGGGCGAGGGCGAGCTCTGCCTAGATCTGGCCGCGCGACCCGCCACCTTGATGACCGCCTACCGCGATGACGAGAAGCGCACCGCCGACGCGATGCGCGGTGGCTTCTTCCACACCGGCGACGTCGCCAGCCGCGACGAGGAGGGCTACATCACCTACGTCGGCCGCACCGACGACGTCTTCAAAGCCTCCGACTACAAGGTCTCGCCCTTCGAGCTGGAGTCGGTCCTGATCGAGCACCCCGCGGTGGCCGAGGCGGCTGTCGTGCCCGCCCCGGACCCGGTGCGACTGGCCGTCCCCAAGGCGTACGTCTCCCTCACGGCCGGCCACGAGCCGACCGCCGAGACCGCGAGGGCAATCCTCGAGTTCGCCCGCGACCACCTGCCGCCCTACCTCCGCGTGCGGCGCCTGGAGTTCTTCGACCTGCCCAAGACGATCTCAGGGAAGATCCGGCGCGTCGAGCTCCGAGCCCGCGAGCAGGAGGTCGTTGACCAGCGGCCGCCGGGGGAGCACCGCTACGAGGACTTCTTCTCCCGTCTGTCCTGAGCCACCAGGCGCCGGACGCTCTCGACGACGATCTCCCGGCACCGTGCGCGGCTCGGCCGGCGCACCAGGGCCAGCTCGGGTGTGTGCAGGTGCCAGCTCATCGCGAGCGCGCGAACCTCGGTGAGCAGCTCGAGCGGCGAGTACGCGGTCGTCAGCTTCCCGGCGCGCTGCGCCTCCTCGATCTTGGCCAGCTTGGCGTCGTTGGAGGCGACGATCGCCGGGAGCTTTCCGTCGGGGCGCTCGAGCTGATACCAGGTCGTCAGCCGTAGCGTCGTGGGGAAGCGCTCGTAGAGGTCGAAGGACCGTCCGGCGTAGGCGGGCAGGTCGGTGGCGTCGAACTCGACCTCGTCGACGAACGCGAGCACCCGGTGGGCGAAGACGGCGTCGAAGAGCTCGTCCTTCGTGCCGAAGTACTTGTAGATCAGCGCCTTGTTCGCCAGCGCCGTCTCAGCGATCCGATCGACGCGCGAGCCGGCGATGCCGTACGCCGCGAACTCGGCCTCGGCGGCGTCGAGGATGCGGACACGGGTCGCCTCGGAGTCTCTGGCCATGCGTCCACCCTAAAGCAAGTAACTAGTTAGTTGCATTTCGTGGCGTTCAGTGCTTCACTGAAATAACCAACTCGTTAGTTACTTAGGAAGTGCACATGTCTCCGACACCCCCGCGCGCCGGTGCCCGTCACCGGGCGGTGGTCCTGATGGTGATCCTCGGCTGCCAGCTGATGATGACCCTCGACGCCTCGATCGTGACCACGGCGCTCGCCCACATCAAGGCCGAGCTCGGCTTCACCGACTCCTCGTTGTCGTGGATCCAGAACGCCTACGTCCTCGCCTTCGGCGGCCTCCTCCTGCTTGGCGCACGAGCCGGTGACCTGCTCGGCCGGCGCCGCGTGTTCATCGCCGGCACGGCTCTGTTCACGGCCGCCTCGCTCCTGGCCGGACTGGCGCCGTCGGCCGGTCTTCTCATCGCCGCGCGCACGCTGCAGGGGCTGGCGTCGGCCTTCGCGATCCCGTCCACGCTGGCGCTGCTGATCACGAGCTTCCCCGAGCCCGAGGAGCGCACCCGGGCCATCGCGATCTACAGCGCGGTGATCGGTGCCGGAGCGAGCGTCGGGATCATCGTCGGCGGGGTCTTCACCGAGTACCTCTCCTGGCGCTGGGGCCTCCTGGTCAACGTTCCGCTCGGGATCCTGATCCTCGTCCTCTCGCCGCGCTGTCTGCCCGAGACCGAGCCCCGGCCCGGCCGGGTCGACATCCTGGGCGCGCTGAGCGTCACCGTCGGCATGTCGGCGCTTGTCTACGGCCTCGTCGAGGCCGCCGAGATCGGCTGGGGCAGCGCCCGAACCCTGCTCCCGCTGACGGCGTCGGTGGTCCTGCTCGCCGCCTTCGTGCTCATCGAGCTGCGGGCCTCCCAGCCGATCGTGCCGATCCGGCTCTTCTTCAGCGTGCAGCGCTCCGGGGCGTACA
>JALZDD010000305.1 GCA_030862715.1 Actinomycetota bacterium
CCTTGTAGTTGGCCATCGGCTCCCCCATGCCCATGAAGACCACGTTGGAGAGACGACCGGGGCCGCCGGGGATCTCGCCGCTGGCCATCTGCCGGGCCGCGACGACGACCTGGTGGACGATCTCGGCCGTCGACATGTTCCGCTCGAGGCCGCCCTGGCCGGTCGCGCAGAACGGGCAGGCCATGCCGCAGCCGGCCTGGGAGGAGATGCAGACCGTGGCGCGGTCGGTGTAGCGCATCAGCACCGACTCCACCAGAGCGCCGTCGAAGAGCTTCCACAGCGTCTTGCGGGTGGTGCCCTTGTCGGCCTCCTGCTGACGGATCGGCGTCATCAGGTCGGGCAGGAAGGTGTTGACCAGCTCCTGGCGCTGGCTGGCGGGAAGATCGGTCATCTGCTCGGGGTCGTCGACCAGTCGCTCGAAGTAGTGCACCGAGAGCTGCTTGGCCCGGAACCCCGGAAGCCCTGCCTCCTTCGCCGCGTCCTGACGGCCCGCCAGGTCGAGGTCGGCCAGGTGGCGCGGCGGCTTCCCGCGGCCCTTGGGCGGCGCCATCACCAGGGGCAGGCGGCGCCCCTCCATCGCGGCGGCCTCGGCCTCAGGGCTGTGCGGGGCGATGTCGGGCTCGGTCACGCATCCATTGTCCCACCGGGGTGCGGCGTACGGCTAAACCTGGATCCGGCCCGCCCGGTCAGCCCGTCTTCAGCAGGATCCAGAACACCAGCGAGCCGACACCGACCACCACCAGCACGGTGAGGATGATCCCCAGCCAGACGAACTGGGCCAGGCGACGGGTCTTGCGCGGGATGAGCAGGGCCAGGGGCACGAGCAGGGTCAGCGCCACCCACGGAAACAGCTCCTCGGCACGCTCCTGACCGACCACCCACGTCAGCAGCGCGCCCCACGTGCCAGGCACCAGGATCGCGTACGCCAGGCCGATGTAGAACCCGACCAGGGCTGCCACGGTCGGGTGCGAGTCGTGCAGCCAGGCCCACACTCCACCAGACCCCGAGGACTCCTCCTCCGGGCCGTGATCTGCCTCGACGTCTGGATCGGAGTCCACGTCGAGGTCCGAGGGACGCTGGGTCACTCTTCAACCGTAGCGCCGAACCACGCCATCCTTTGGTAAAGAATCGCTGCCCCGAAGAACTCGGTTGATCCCGGCCGATCAGGCGTCGACGGTGATCAGGTCCGGGAGGCCGAGCTCTCGCCACCGAGCGAGATCCGGCGGCGTGCCGGTCAGCTCGCTCACCAGGACGGTCCAGGCCGTGCCGTGGCCGATGAGCACGGCGTCTTCGCCCGCGTGGGCCGAGAGGATCCCGGCGACCGCCTTCGTCACGCGGGCGCGGCACTCCTCGAGCGGCTCCCAGCCGTCGTACGCAGGCACTCTCGGCTCCGCGAAGGCGTGCTCGACGGTGGCGTGGAAGTCCTCGACCCACGCGTCTCCGCGGCGGTGCTCACGGAGAGCGTCGACCACGCCGACGTCGCCATCGGTGAGGAGCTGGGCGGTCTGCTGTGCCTTGGGCTCGGGCGAGGAGTACCACGCGGCGCCGGCCGGGAGCCGGTCACGCAGTGCCCAAACGTCGTCGAACCCGGCCGGGTCGAGCTCCCAGTGCTCCGCGGCGACGCCGCGAACCTGGATCGGTCGTCCGTGGCGTACGAGGAAGAGCATCCGGCTGGAACCGCTCAGAAGACTGCGTAGTGGAGGATCAGCCAGACCGGGGCGACGGTCGCCAGGAGCGAGTCGAGGCGGTCCATGAGGCCGCCGTGGCCGGGAATGATCTGGCTCATGTCCTTGATGCCCAGGTCGCGCTTGATGACCGACTCGACCAGGTCGCCGAGGACGGCCATCACGCAGGCGACCACGCCGAGCGCGACACCGACCCACCAGGCTCCGTCGAGCAGCCATACGACCAGGCCGACGCCGGTGGCGACGGTGAAGACCACCGAGCCGGCGAAGCCCTCCCACGACTTCTTCGGGGAGATCACCGGCGCCATCGGGTGCTTGCCGAAGAGGACCCCGGCGACGTAGCCGCCGATGTCGGACATGATCGTGAGCAGGACCCAGACGATGATGCCGCGTACGCCGTCATCGGAGAGGCCGCCCGAGGTCCAGCCGCCGCCCTCGCCGAGCATGAGCGCGACGAACGAGCCCAGGAACGGCAGGTAGAACAGGGTGAGGACGGCGGCGGCCGACGTACGTACGTAGCCGTCTACCCCACGCCGCAGCACCCACAGCATGATCACCAGCGCGGTCACCGCGGTGGCCGTCACCAGGGCGTCGGAGCCCAGGAAGTAGGCGACCAGGACCATCACCGTGCCGCCGATCATCAGCGGCTGCTCGGGGACGTCCATGTCCTTGGCCATCAGGCCCCGGTGGAGCTCCCAGACCGCGGCGACGACCGCCGCGACGACGATCAGCATGAACGCCGTCTTCACGAACATCAGGCTCAGCGCGATCGCGACCAGGAGGACGACGGCCGAGCCGATCGCCGCGGGCAGATTGCGGCCGGCGCGGCCGTAGTCCTTCTTCGGCGGCTCGGAAGCTGACGAAGAAGGAGACGGCGGCGTCTGGCTCACAAGGGATTCCTTCATACTCAGGTCCTTTTCTGGGTCTCGATCCGCGTCACTCGCCCGCGCGAATGTGTCGCTCGCTGGATCTCGACACGCGGTCACGCCTTCGCAAGCTCAGGCGTGCGCTCGCTCGATCTTTCGCGTTGTGACCCTGCTCGCTTCGCTCGCAGGGGTCACAGGCTCAAACCTCGAGCAGCTCGGCTTCCTTGGACTTGAGCAGATCGTCGATCGCGTCGGTGTGCTTCTTGGTGAGGCTGTCGAGGCGCTTCTCGGCACCGGTGACGTCGTCCTTGCTGGCCTCGCCGTCCTTCTCGAGCTTCTCCAGATTCTGCTTGGCCTTCTGGCGCACCTGGCGCACCGAGACGCGACCCTGCTCGGCCTTCTCCTTGGCGAGCTTGATGTATTCCTTGCGGCGCTCCTCGGTGAGCTCGGGGAAGACCGCGCGCAGGATCTTGCCGTCGTTGGACGGGTTGACGCCGAGGTCGGAGTCGCGGATCGCCTTCTCGACGTTGGCCATCGCGCCGATGTCGAACGGGGCGATGTTGATGATCCGGGGCTCGGGGCTGGTGAACGAGGCGAGCTGCTGGATCGGCGTCGGAGTCCCGTAGTAGTCGACCAGGATCTTGCTGAACATCTGCGGAGTGGCCCGGCCAGCACGAATCGTGGCGAAGTCCTCACGCGTGGAGTCCACCGACTTCACCATCTTGCTGTCGGCCTCGTTGAGGATGTCGTTGATCACCGGATGCTCCTGTGCGCTCGTAAGTGTTGTGTTGTGGGTGGCGTGTGGGCTCGTGCCGCTCAGCCAGCGGTGACGAGCGTACCGATCTTCTCACCCTGGACGATCCGGTAGACCGCCCCCTCGTCCTCCGCGCCGTAGACCACGATGGGCATCTTGTTCTCCATGCAGAGGGCGAACGCGGTGGCGTCGGCGATCTTGAGCTGCTTCTGCAGCGCCTCGCCGAAAGTGATCTCATCGTACTTCGTCGCCGTCGGGTCCTTCTTCGGGTCGGCGGTGTAGATCCCGTCGACGCCGTTCTTGGCCATCAGGACGACCTCGGCGTGGACCTCGAGGGCGCGCTGGGCGGCGACGGTGTCGGTGGAGAAGTAGGGCATGCCGGAGCCGGCGCCGAAGATCACGACACGGCCCTTCTCGAGGTGACGCATGGCCTTGCGCGGGATGTAAGGCTCGGCGACCTGGCCCATCGTGATCGCGGTCTGCACCCGGGTGTCGACACCCTCCTTCTCGAGGAAGTCCTGCAGCGCGAGGCAGTTCATGACGGTGCCGAGCATGCCCATGTAGTCGGCGCGGGAGCGGTCCATGCCGGCCAGCTGGAGCTCGGCGCCGCGGAAGAAGTTGCCACCGCCGACGACGATCGCGATCTGCACGCCGGAGGCGGCGACAGCGGAGATCTCCTTGGCGATCGAGGCGACCACGATGGGGTCGACGCCGACCTCGCCACCGCCGAAGTTCTCTCCGGACAGCTTGATCAGGATGCGCTGGTAGCGGGTCATGCCGTGGCCTTTCCTGGGGCGACGTCTTGCGGGGTGGTGCATGTGGGGATGGCGTACGAAAGGGCCGGTCCGATGATCACCATTCGGTTCATCGGACCGGCCCCTTTCGTCGTACGTTGTTGCTCAACCTAACCGATCACGCGCTGTTCGCGCGGAATCAGGCTCGGTTCAGGCGCCGACGTCGAAGCGGGCGAACTGCTTCACCTGCGTGTTGGCGGCGTCGAGGACCTGCTTGACGGACTTCTTCGACTCGAAGACCGACTCCTGGTCGAGCAGGACGATCTCCTTGAAGAACGCCTTGATCCGACCCTCGACGATCTTGGCGACGGCAGCCTCGGGCTTGCCCTCCTCGAGCGTCTTCTTGGTGAGGACGTCCTTCTCGGCGTCGACCACGTCGGCCGGCACCTCGTCGGAGGTGAGGTACTGCGCCTTGAGGGCAGCAGCCTGCTGGGCGGCCTGCTTCGCGGCCGCCTCGTCACCCTCGTAGGCGACCATGACTCCGAGGCTCGGCGGCAGGTCGGAGGCCTTCTTGTGCAGGTAGACCGTGGTCTCACCCTCGAAGTAGGCCACCTGGCCGAGCTCGATCTTCTCGCCGATGGTGCGGGCGAGCTCCTCGACGGTCTCGCCGACGGTCTTGTCACCGAGGGAGATCGCCTTGAGGGTCTCGAGGTCGTTGGCCTTGTTGGCGTCGGCAGCCTCGGCGATCTGCTGGGCAGCAGCGACGAAGCCCTCGTTCTTGGCGACGAAGTCGGTCTCCGAGAGGAGGCTGACCAGCGCGTTGCCGGACGCGGCGACGAGGCCGGCCGAGGTGGTGCGCTCCGCGGCGCGGGCGGCGGCCTTGGCCGTGCCCTTGACGCGGAGGATCTCGACAGCCTTGTCGAAGTTGCCGTCAGCCTCGTCGAGCGCCTTCTTGCAGTCCATCATGCCGGCCTGGGTCAGCTCACGGAGCTTCTTGACGTCGGCAGCGGTGTAAGCCATGCGTGTCTTCCTCTGACTTGTTAAGTGGCTTGTGGGTGGACGATGAGGCTCAGGCCTCGGCCGGGGCCTCGGGGGTCTCGGCCTTCTCGGTCTCGGCGGGCGCCTCGGTCTCGGCGGGCGCCTCGGTCTCAGCGGGCGCCTCGGTCTCAGCGGTCTCCGCGGCGGTGGCCTCGGCGACCTCAGCAGCCTCGGTGGGGGTCTGGACCCCGGCCTCGGCGGTCTCGGTGCCGGAGGTCTCCAGAAGCTCGCGCTCCCACTCGGCCAGGGGCTCCTCGGCGGTGGCGCTCTCGGTGCCCTCGGTCTTGCCACCGGAGCGGGCGATGAGGCCCTCGGCGACGGCGTCGGCGACCACGCGGGTCAGCAGGCCGACCGCGCGGATGGCGTCGTCGTTGCCCGGGATCGGGAAGTCGACC
>JALZDD010000312.1 GCA_030862715.1 Actinomycetota bacterium
CCGTGGACGTACGCCTCCCGCATGCCGGAGGCGAGGAACAGCTGGTAGTCCATCGCCAGGCCGAAGAGGATCCCGACCAGCAGGATCGGCAGGAAGCTCAGGATGGGTCCGGTGCTGTCGATGCCGATCCACTCGGCTCCGATGCCCTTCTGGAAGACCGCGACCACGAGGCCGTACGTCGCGAGCAGCGAGAGCACGAAGCCACCGGTCGCGATGAGCGGGACCAAGATCGAGCGGAAGACCAGGATCAGGATCAGCAGCGAGAGGCCGACGACGACGCCGAGGTAGGGGAGGAGTACGTCGTTGAGCCCCTGCGACACGTCGATCGCGACCGCGGTGGCACCGGCGACACCGAGCGTGATGTCGCCGTTGACCGCGGGCATGTCCCGGATGGCGTTGACCAAGTCGTTGGTCGAGACGCTGTTGGGACCCTCCTCGGGCACGACCTGGAAGGCCGCCGTGCGACCGTCCTCGGAGACCGCGGCCGGCGCCACGGCGCGTACGTCATCGAGATCTGCCAGCTCCTTGGCGACCGTCAGCTGGGCCCGCTGGACGCCGGACTCGTTGAGGCCGTCGGGCAGCTCGGCGGCGACCAGCAACGGGCCATTGGCGCCGGCGCCGAAGCTGTCCTCGGTGATCGTGTAGGCGGTCTTGGCCAGGGAGCCCTCGGGCTCGGAGCCGCCGTCGGGCAGGCCCAGGCGCATGTCGAGGGCGGGGACCGCGAGGGCGAGCAGGGCGACCACGGAGGCGACGACCGTGACCAGTGCACGCCAGGTGGGCATCGGCCTGGCGTGGGCCTCGGCGGCGTCCTGCTTGGAGACCTTCTTCCGGGCGCGCTTGGAGACGATGCGGCCGCCGACGAGGCTGAGGATGGCCGGAGTCAGGGTGATCGCGACCAGGACGGCGATCGCGACGCAGGCGGCGCCGACCGAGCCCATCAGGCCGAGGAACGGGATTCCGGTCATGTTGAGCGCGACCAGCGCGACGATGACGGTGGAGCCGGCGAAGACGACCGCGGTGCCGGCGGTGCCGTTGGCGAGCGCGATCGACTCCTTCACGTCGGAGCCGTGGAGGAGCTGCTTGCGGTGCCGGTTGAGGATGAAGAGCGAATAGTCGATGCCGACGGCCAGGCCGAGCATCAGGCCCAGGATCGGCGTCATCGAGGCCATCTGCACGACGCCGGAGAGGGAGAGTGCGCCGAGTGCGCCGATGCCGACGCCGGTCAGCGCGGTGACCAGCGGGACGCCGGCGCCGATGATCGTGCCGAGCATGACCAGGAGGACGACCGCGGCGACGCCGACGCCGACGATCTCACCGGGACCCATCGGGTTGGGCGCCTCCTGGGAGATGTCGGAGGAGACGCCGATCTCGACGCCGTCGATCGGGTTGTCGGTGAAGTGGTCGACCGTGGCCTTCTTGGTCTCCTCGGACATCTCGAGACGGCCGACGGAGTAGGCGACGTTGACCAGGGCGGCCGAACCGTCCGCGGAGACCATCCGGATCTCGTCGGAGAGCTCGAGCAGCTCGGCGCCGTTCTCGGCCTTGGCGGTATTGGCCTCGAGGTCGGCGGCGCGGTCGTCGAGCTTGGCCTGCTGCTTGTCGAGGGCGGCCTGCTGGGCGTCGATCTGCGTGGTCGGCATCCCGGCGGCCTGCAGATGGGCGCGGGCCTTGTCGAGGTCGGCTTGCGCCTTGTCGAGCTTCGCCTGGGCGCTGTCGAGCTGGGTGCGGCCCGCCTCGAGCCTGGCCTGGCCCTCGGTGACCTTCTCGGCCTGCGCCGCGCGCTGGGCCTCGGTCTCGAACGGATCGGTGACCGCGGCGACCTCGGGGAGATCCTCGGCGCTGGTGATCAGCGCCCGGATCTCCTGCTTCTGGGTTGCGCTGAGCGGGGTGCCGTCCTTGGTCTGGAAGGCGATCGTGCCGGAGCCGCCGGCCAGGTCGGGCAGCCCCTTCTGGAGCTCGTCGACGACCTCGGACGAGGGCAGCCCGGGGATGTCGAAGCTGGTGGTGAGCTCGCCGGACCAGGCGACGTACGCCCCGGCGGCGCCGGACAGCGCGAGCACCCAGGCGAGGATCACCAGCCAGGC
Organism: Actinomycetota bacterium; assembly: GCA_030862715.1. The sequence goes on from JALZDD010000312.1 coordinate 2,085, forward strand.
GCGGCGCGCGGCCGTCTTCCCCAATCGATACAACAGCTCCGCCATGGCGGCATCCCTCCGGTAATTCGCAACGGTGCGTCCAGTTAATCACCTCTACGCCGCCGGACAAGGGTCGCGGGGGAGTGATGTGTCACACCTGCGCCTTGGCCAGGCGATGCCACGGGCTCTTAGGATGCCGTTCATGTCAGCGTCAGCAGGAGTGCGCCGTCGAGGTGCCGTACGCAGTGAAGAGGCTCGCATGGCGGTCCTCGACGCGACCGGCCGGCTCTTCGCCACCCAGGGCTATGACCACCTCACCATCGAGGGGATCGCGGCCGAGGCCGGTGTCTCCAAGCAGACGATCTACCGCTGGTGGTCCTCGAAGAGCGCGGTCGTCGCCGATGCCCTGATCGAGGATCTGCTGTTGCCGGACCACCCGGTCGTACCCGACACCGGGGACATCCGTGTCGACCTGATCGCCTGGATGCAGAGCCTCATCGACCTCGTCGCCGAGCCCGGCAACGACGGCCTCGTCCGCTCACTCGTCGCGGCCGCCTGCGAGAACCCCGACATCGGCACCCGTCTCAACGACGCGCTCGGCATCACCGCCACCGTCTCGACCCGGATCGAGGCCGCCGTCGCGGCCGGCCAGCTGCCCGCTGACCTGCCGGTCAAGGAGTTCGTGCGCGCCCTGGTCGGCGGGTTCGTGCTCCACTCCCTCGAGCGCACCGAGCCTGCCCCGGACGTTGCCGAGCGCCTGGTCCGCGCGCTGCTGCACTGATCGTCTCTTTACCCAAGAAAGAGGGGGTGCGGACCCTCCGGGCCGGGCTACCGTGGAAGGCATGCCGAAGGTGCCGCCGCCCGTCTATGTCGCTGTGGGCCTGGCCGCCCAGCATCTGTTCGCTCGGGGCCGCCGACCGACCGTCGTACGGTCAGTCGCGGCCGGTCTCCTCGTGGCTGGCTCGGTCTATGTCGTGGGCGGTGCCGCCCGGGCGTTCAAGCACAAGGACACCACCTTCAACCCGTTCGAGCCCGAGCGCGCGACTGCGGTCGTCACCGACGGGCCGTTTCGCTACACCCGCAACCCGATGTACGTCGGCATGGCCGGTCTCCTCGCCGCCCACGCCGTCCTCCGCGGTGGCTGGCTTCCGCTCGTCCCTGTCGCGGCCTTCGTCGCCGTCATCGACCGCACCCAGATCCCCGCGGAGGAGCACGCCCTGTCGTGGAGCTTCGGCGACGCGTACGACTCCTACCGGAGCACCACGCCCCGCTGGATCGGCTGGGGTTCCGCGCGTGGCTGAGCTCCTCCACACGGTCCTCGACACCACCGACGTACGCCGCCTCGCCGAGTTCTACCGCCAGCTCCTCGGCCTGGTCTACCGGCCGGGCGACGAGGAGCCTGGGGACGACGACTGGCTCGTCCTCACCTGGCCCGACGGGCGTCGCGCTCTCGCGTTCAACCGGGTCGACGAGTCCGAGATGGCGCCGTCAGACTGGCCTGCGCCTGGGGCGGTCAAGCACATGCACCTCGATACCGTCGTACGTTCTGTTGCTGAGCTCGACGCTGAGCATGCTCGTGCGCTGGAGTTGGGGGCTTCGCTCCGGCTTGATCGGTCTGACGATCCGGATGAGCCGCTGCGTGCTTATGCGGATCCTGCAGGGCATATCTTCTGCATCTTTGTTGGGTGACTGTTCTTCTTGGTTGGCGTGGGCCGCCGACCCGTTTTCGAGGGTCTTCTCGACGGGCCCCGGTGTCAAGGACCGCGAAGCGGCCGGCGAAGCCGGCGGCCGCAGGCCGTCCTTTACTCCGGGGACCGTCGAGAAGACCCTCCAAGAAAGGGTCGGCGGCCCACGCCGTTCTTTGGGTGGAACGTTCCGGCAGGGAGGTCTCGGCAGGCTCGGCCAGCGAAGGCACCTTTGTTGGTCTCGACACGCCTCCGCCTAGCGGCTCCGGCGGCTCGACCATCGGAGCGGGGAGGTCTCGACAATCTCGACCACCGGGACACCAGTCCTTTACTAACCTGACAGCGTGCCCCACACCGCCGAGTCGTCCCCCCAGCGCCCACCCGTCTGGATCTCCATAGCCTCGTTCGTGAGCAGCTTCGACAGGTTCGTGGTGAGCCCGATCCTGGTCCTGGTCGCAGCAACGTTCGAGGTCTCGGTCGGCCAGGCGGTGGCGATCGCGAGCGGCTACTACCTGGCGTACGGACTCAGCCAGCCGTTGTGGGGCGCCCTCTCGGACAGATTCGGCCGGGTACGACTGATGCAGGCAGCGCTGGTCGGGGCGGGGATCGCCGGGCTGGTCTCGGCGGCGGCCCCAAACCTGATCACCCTGGTGGTGGTGAGAGTCGTCGCGGGAGCATTCTTCGGGGCGATCGTGCCGACGTCGTTGACGTACGTCGGGGACACCGTCTCCGCAACCCACCGGCAGCGAGCGCTCTCGGACCTGATGGCCGCGATGGCGGTCGGGACGGCACTGGCGGCAGCGGCGGCGGGAATCACCGGGCAACTGGCCGGATGGCGGGTGGTGTTCGCGGTGCCGGCGGTCGTGGCGCTGATCAGCGCCTGGGGCTTGCGCTCGCTCGCCGAACCGCCGAGGGCCACGAACAGCGGAATCAAGGCATCGTTCCGGGCGGCGCTGAGTAACCGCTGGGTGATGGTGGTCGGGGTGCTCGTCTTCGTCGAGGGCGGTCTGGTGCTCGGCGTTCTCACGCTCCTCGCCCCAGCCTTGCAGGCCCAGGGTGTCGACGCGGCGCGAGCGGGGCTTGCGGCGGCTGCGTACGGCATTGCGGTCCTGCTCTCCTCGCAGCTCCTCAAGGCCCTGACCCGGCAGGTCCCGCGCTGGGCGCTGATGGCGATCGGAGGCATCGCCCTGACTGCCGGGTACGCCGCCGCGACCGTGACGGTCACGGTGCCCACCATCATCGGGATCGTGGTGATGCTCGGGATCACCTGGGCCTTCCTGCACACCTCGCTGCAGACCTGGGCCACCTCGATCGTGCCCGAGGCCCGCGGCACGGTCGTCGCCTGCTTCGCCGCCTCGCTCTTCATCGGCAGCTCCATCGCCGCCGTGATCGCCGGCCCGGCCGCGGACCACAACCAGTGGCACACCCTCTTCACGGCCTGCGCCGCTACCGCCGCGGTCCTCACCGTGGCCTGCGTCCTCGCCTATCGCGCCTACACCGCCCGCGAGCCCGCACCACCGACCGCGGACATCGCCACCGACGTCTAGGACGGGTCAGCGCAGGTGGGCGCGGATGAGCTGCTCGTACTGGTCGGTGATCCGGCTCCAGGTGAACTCGGCGGAGTGGCGGGCGCGGGCGTGGCCGGACAGCGACGCCGCCAGCTCGGGCTCGGACAGAAGCCGCTCCAACGCAGCGACGATGCCGGCCTCGTCAGAGAAGTAGAGAGCGGCCTCGTCGGCGACCCAGCGGTTGTAGCGGTTGTCGTGGGCGATCACGGCGTTGCCGCAGCCGAGCGCCTCGACCAGGGACGGGTTGGTGCCGCCGACCTGGTGACCGTGGACGTACGCCACCGAGTGGAACCGCAGGGCCGAGACGATGTCGGTGTCATAGATCGCGCCGAGGAAGACGACCTCGTCGCTGGCCGCCTCGAGGACGGCGCGCTGGTAGTCGTCTGCCGGATCATAGGAACCCAGGACGACCAGCTGCCGGCCCCAGCGGCGGCTGGAGAAGGCCCGGACGACCTCGAGGATGCTGTTCTCCGGCACCGGCCGGGCGACCAGGGTGAGGTAGGAACCCGGCTCCAGCCCGTGATCGAGCACTGCCCAGTCCGGTGCGTCCACAACACGCGGCGCGCCATAGGCGATCGTGGTGATCTTCTCCGCCGGCACCCGCGTCGCCAGGTGGCGGGCGATCTCGGGGTGGTCGGCGATGAGGTGGTCGCCCAGCCAGCAGGCGGCCCGCTCC
>JALZDD010000337.1 GCA_030862715.1 Actinomycetota bacterium
GGCCAACCCTCCCAGGCCGAGCCGCCGGATCTGCTTCACCTGACCCAACGCGCCAACACCTCACACGGAGACCACATGAGCAGCCGCACCCGAGTCGTCGTCACCGGATTGGGCACCACCAACCCCGTCGGCGGAGATGTAGCCACCACCTGGGATGCCTTGATCGCCGGCCGCTCCGGCATCCGCGAGCTCACCGAGGAGTGGGCCCAGGACCTTCCCGTACGCATCGCCGGCCGCGTCGCCGTCGAGCCGTCCGAGGTCCTGGAGAGGGTCAAGGCCCGACGCTTGGACCGCTCCGCCCAGTTCGCCGTGGTCGCCGCGGCCGAAGCCTGGAAGGACGCCGGATTCGAGGGCACGGCCACCGAGGCCGGCCTCGACGGTGAGCGGCTCGGTGTCGCTGTCGCCACCGGTATCGGCGGCGTCACCACCCTGCTCGACAACTACGACACGCTTCTGGCCAAGGGGCCGCGCCGCGTCAGCCCGCTGGCCGTCCCGATGCTGATGGCCAACGCCTCGGCAGCCAACATCTCTTTGATCTACGGCGCCCGCGCCGCGGCTCAGACCCCGATCTCTGCCTGTGCCTCTGGCTCCGAGGCGATCGCTCTGGCCGCCGACCAGATCCGTCTCGGCCGCGCCGACGTCGTGCTCGCGGGTGGCACCGAGGCAGCGATCCACCCGCTGCCGATGGCCGCGTTCGCCAACATGATGGCCCTCTCCAAGACCGCCTCCGGCCCCGATGGTGGCGACCCGACCGCGGTCAGCCGCCCCTGGGACACCGGCCGTGACGGTTTCGTCCTCGGTGAGGGCGCCGGCATAGTCGTGCTCGAGAAGCTCGAGCACGCCCAGGCCCGTGGCGCCCGGATCTACGCCGAGGTCCTCGGCGCCGGCGTGACCGCCGACGCCCACGACATCGCCCAGCCCGACCCCGAGGGTCGCGGCGGCAGCCGTGCCATCAAGCGCGCGCTTGAGGACGGCGACATCGACCCGAGCACCATCGCTCACGTCAACGCTCACGCGACTTCGACCCCTCAGGGCGACATCGCCGAGGGCCTGATGCTCCACGCCACCCTCGGCCAGCACGTCGAGAACGTCGTGGTCACCTCGACCAAGTCGATGACCGGCCACCTGCTCGGTGGTGCCGGAGCCCTCGAGACCGTCGCGACCGTCCTGGCGATCCACCACCGCCAGTCGCCGCCGACGATCAACCTCGACAACCTCGACCCGGCGGTCGAGCTCGACATCGCCACCAAGGCCCGCGACCTCCCGGTCGGCGACATCGCGGCCCTCAACAACTCCTTCGGTTTCGGTGGCGCGAACGTCGCGGTCGTCTACGGAAGCATCTGATGACCATCACGGTCCCAGCGCCTGCGCCCGCGAGGAAGCAGCAGAAGCTTCCTCGCGACCAGGATCCCCGGAACCCTCTGACCCGTCTCAGGGCGCTCTTCGACGAGGGCACCGTCGAGCTCATCTCCCCCGACGACGACTCCGGCATGCTGGCCGCCGTCGGCGAGGTGGACGGCACCCGGGCGGTCGCCTTCTGCTCGGACGCCACCGTCATGGGCGGCGCGATGGGCGACCTCGGCTGCCGTGTGGTCGTCGACGCCTACCACCGCGCGATGACCGACGGCAGCCCGATCATCGGCCTGTGGCACTCCGGCGGTGCCCGGCTCGCCGAGGGCGTACTCTCCCTGCACGCGGTCGGCCGCATCTTCCACGCGATGACGCAGGCCAGCGGCAAGATCCCGCAGATCTCCGTCGTGCTCGGCCCGGCCGCAGGCGGCGCTGCCTACGGTCCCGCCCTCACCGACGTCGTCATCCTCGGCCCCGAGGGCCGCATCTTCGTGACCGGTCCCGACGTCGTACGCTCCGTCACCGGCGAGGACGTCGACATGCTGCGCCTCGGGGGTCCCGAGCCGCACGGCCGCCGCTCCGGCGTCGTGCACATCCTCACCGAGTCCGAGCGCGAGGCGCTCGACAAGGCCCGCACCGTCACGTCCCTCCTCGGCTCCCAGGGTGGCCTCGACGTCGCCGCGGTCGAGGACAAGGACCTCGCCGAGCAGCTGCCCGAGTCGAAGAAGCGCGCCTACGACGTGCACCCCCTCGTCGAGAACATCCTCGACGAGGGCACCATGCAGGAGTTGCACGCTCGCTGGGCCCCCAACATCGTCACCGCGCTCGGTCGCTTCGGCGGCCGCACCGTCGGTGTCGTCGCCAACAACCCGCTGCGGCTCGGCGGCTGCCTCGACTCCCTCTCCGCGGAGAAGGCCTCTAGGTTCGTACGGCTCTGCGACGCCCTCGGCGTCCCGCTCATCGTCGTCGTCGACGTCCCCGGCTACCTGCCCGGCGTCGGCCAGGAGTGGGACGGGGTCGTCCGCCGCGGCGCCAAGCTCCTGCACGCCTTCGGGGAGTGCGTGGTCCCCCGGGTCACCCTGGTGACCCGCAAGACCTATGGTGGCGCCTACATCGCCATGAACGCCCGCTCCCTCGGCGCGACCAAGGTCTTCGCCTGGCCGGGCGCGGAGGTCGCGGTCATGGGCCCGGTCGCCGCCATCCGCATCCTGCACCGCCGCAAGCTCGCCGAGGTCGCCCCCGACCTCCGTCCTCAGGTCGAGGCGGAGCTCGCGGCCGAGCACGAGCGCCTGGCCGGCGGTGTGGACAAGGCTGTCGAGATCGGTGTCGTGGACGAAGTCATCGAGCCGTCGGCGACCCGCGGGGCGATCGCGGCCGCCTTCGAGGACGCGATCCAGACCGTCGGCGTACGCCGCGGTGCTCACGGCAACATCCCACTCTGACCGGCACCGGTCAGACACAGGCTGAGGCCCCGGAGCTCACGCCCCGGGGCCTCAGTCGTCGTCGGCCGTGCTCTGCGGCCGACAGGGGTCGCTCAGACGACCTGGTGCAGCCAGCGTACGGGGGCGCCCTCCCCCGCGTGACGGAACGTCTCCAGCTCGTCGTCCCACGGCTTGCCGAGGAGCTTGTCGACCTCGAGCTCGAGCGTGGTGTCGCCGAGGGCGGCCTTGACGACCGCTGCCTTGAGCCGGTCCTCCGGGATCATGATGTCGCCGTGCATCCCGGTCACGGCGTGGAAGACGCCGAGGTCGGGGGTGAACGAGTAGCGCGCACCCTCAGAGGTCGGCGTGCCGTCCTCGGTGACCTCGAAGCGCAGGTGCGTCCATCCCTTCAGCGCCGACGCGATCGCCGCTGCGGAACCGACCGCACCGGACCAGAAGAGCTCGGCTCGGTAGGTGCCGGCCTGGGCGGGCTGCGCCGTCCAGTCGAAGTTCACCGGCACACCTAGCACCCCCGCGACGGCCCATTCGATGTGAGGGCAGAGCGCGGAGGGAGCCGAATGCACGAACACAACGCCTCGTGCGATGCCACGCGAGGCGCTCGGGTCCTTGATCTGAGTGGTCACCGAATATCTCCTTCGTTGCGGCGCGAGCTACGCCTTCCCCAGCGGGCTCGATCATGCGTGAAGGAACA
>JALZDD010000424.1 GCA_030862715.1 Actinomycetota bacterium
ATCGGCGACGCCCTCGAGCGCGGCCGTGACCGGGTCTCGCTCGAGGTCGACGCCGACAGCCCCACCGGGGCCGACGGGCTCTACAAGTCGATGGGCTGGGTGACCGACTACGTCACCGAGTCCTGGCACAAGGACGTCACCGTCTGACCGTGAGGATCAGGGAGCGACGTCCGGAAGCTTGAGGTCGAGCGTCGGCGCCTCGGTGCCGCCGTCGACCTCGAGCATCTTCCCGGTGATGAACTGCCCGGCCCGGGAGGTCAGATAGACCACCGCCGCGGCGATGTCCTCGGCCTCCCCGATGCGTCCGAGCGGGGTCTTCGACTCGATCTCACCGCGCATGGTGTCGTCGCCCGCCACGAACTCGAGGGCACTGGTCCGCACCGAGCCGACGAATATGCCGTTGACCCGGATCCGCGGCGCCAGGTCGGTCGCGGCCAGCCGCGTCCAGTGCGCCAGCGCCGCCTTCGCGGTGCCGTAGGCGAGATAGCCACGCCCGGCCGTACGTCCCATCATCGAGCTGATCGAGACCACCGACTGCTGCCCGTCCGGACTCTTCACCAGGTACGGCGCGGCCGCCCGCGTCAGCGCGTGCGCCGTGGTCACGTTGAAGTGGAAGGCCTCCTCGAGGTAGCTCTCGTCGGTGTCGAGGAACGTGTTCGGGATCGTCCCGCCCACGTTGTTGACCACGATGTCGAGACGCCCGAACTCCTCGTACGCCGTCGCTGCCAGCCCCGCCGTCGCGTCCGTGTCGGCCAGGTCCGCCGGCACCACCAGCGCCCGCCGCCCCACCGCCTCGACCTTCGCGGCGACCTCCCGAAGCTGCTTCTCGGTGCGCGAGGCGATCACCACGTCCGCCCCGGCCTCGGCCAGCGCCACCGCGGTGGCCGCCCCGATCCCACGCCCCGCGCCCGTCACGACGGCCACATGGTCGGTCAGTCTGAATCGATCAAGAATGCTCATCTGGTGTCCTTTCCTGCCGAGAAGTCGCCCCCGTCGGCCGAGACGTCACGCGCGTCGGCCCAGTGGGCACCACGGTGACGCTTCGGCCGACGTAGCTGACGCCTCGGCTTCAGTTGGTTCCGGTGACCAGGCCGCGGCCGGTGATCAGCGGGAGGTCGAGAGGGGAGACGAGCCCGGGGGCGGCCGCGACGACGGCGGGGACGGCGTTGACCAGGCGCTGGGCCGTGACGATCATCCCGGAGACGTTGTGGTCGCCGTGCTCGCCGTGGTGGCTGAACTCGACGGTCATCGACGGCTCGCCGGTGACCTCGATGCGGTAGCAGCCGTCGCCGGTGGCCGGGGTCGGCCAGTCGGGATCGGACTCCGCGTCGGTCCGGGTGACGTGCTCGAGCGTGATGCGGGGGACTCCGTCGACACTGCCGGTGACGGTGAAGCGTACGGAGCCCTGGGTGCCCTCCGCGATGTCCACCGACACGGTCTTGGTGTCCTTGACCGCCGGACGACGCTCGACGTGCTCGACGAGCGGCTCGTCGAGCGTCACCCCGAGGCCGGCGGCGAGGACCCGGACGACCGGGCCCCATGCGGTGCTCAGCACGCCCGGCTCCCACAGGAACGGCTTGTCCTCCAGCGAGCCCCCGAAGCCGAAGAGGTCCTTCATCACGACGGGCTGGAAGTACGTCGAGTAGTCGGCGATCTCGCTGACCCGAAGGTGGTCGATCCGCTGCGACAGCGACGTCATCGCGAGCGGCAGTACGTCGTTGGCGAAGCCCGGGTCGATGCCGTTGACGTGCAGCGACGCACCGCCCTCGCGCCCGGCCTCGTGGATGCCCGAGATCATCTCGTCCGGCAGCGTCCCCTGCGGGTGGACCAGGATCACCGGTCCGGAGGAGACCACGTTGACCCCGTCCCGGATCAGCCCGGTCAGGTCCTCGATCGCCTCGAAGACCCGGTCGTCGGTCATCGCCGCGTGGACGACGCAGTCCGGGGCGAGCGCGAGCAGCTCGTCGCGCGACGTGGTCGCCGCCACCCCGAGCGTACGCCCGAGCCCGGCCAGCTCCCCGGCGTCCCGACCGGCCTTCGCCGGCGTCGAGGTCCAGACCCCGACCAGCTCGAGGTCGGGATGCGCATCGACTCCCGCGATCGCGTGACGGCCCACCGTCCCGGCGGACCAGACGACGACTCTGAGCGGCTTCTCGGGACTCTGTGGACCTCTGGGAGCGTGGGGCATGGCCCAAATCTAGAACGCGTTTCAGTTTCGCGAAAGTGATTCGCCGAGGAAACTCGCCGCCGCTACGTTGGCGCCCATGACCGAGGCACTCTTCGAGGACACCCGTCATCCGACCGGTGCCCCCTACGTCGCGGACGAGTCCACGACCCTGCGCACGTTCCTCGACTTCCACCGGGCGACCCTGCTCAGGCAGGTCGCGGGCCTCGACCACGCGCAGCTCAACCGTCCCTTCCCGCCCACCACCATGACGCTGGCCGGACTCCTCAAGCACATGGCGTACGTGGAGAACATCTGGTTCGGCGTACGCCTGGCGGGCGACAGCCCGGTCCCGCCGTTCGACACGGCTCCCTGGGACGACGACAGGGACTGGGAGTTCAACAGCGCTGCCGCGGACGACCCCGAGGCGCTGCGCACCCTGCTCCGCGACGCGATCGCCCGCTCCAACGAGCTCACCGACGCCGCCGGCTCCCTCGGCCAGATCGCGGTCGGCACGACCCGAGACGGCCAGTCGATCAGCCTGCGCTGGATCCTGGTCCACATGATCGAGGAGTACGCCCGCCACTGCGGCCACGCCGACCTCATGCGCGAGGCCATCGACGGAAAGGTCGACCTCTGATGCAGATCCGCGAAGCGAAGGCCGAGGACTGGCCGCAGATCTACCCGTTCTGGTCCGAGATCGTGGCGGCGGGGGAGACCTACGCCTATCCCGAGGGCCTCACGTCCGAGGAGGCCAAGGATATGTGGATGTATGACCACGTGGTCGTCGCGGTCGAGGGCGAGGAGATCCTCGGCAGCGCCAAGATGGGCCCCAACCGCCCGGGCCGCGGCAGCCACATAGGCACCGCCTCGTTCATGGTCTCGCCGAACGCCCGCGGCAAGGGCGTCGGCCGCGCCCTCGGCGAATACTGCGTGAGCTGGCACCGTGAGCAGGGCTTCCACGGCATCCAGTTCAACGCGGTCGTGGAGACCAACACCACCGCCGTACGCCTGTGGAAGTCCCTCGGGTTCCAGATCATCGGGACCGTCCCGGACGCGTTCGACTCGACGTCGCACGGCCGGGTCGGCCTCCACGTGATGTATCTGCCGCTGACCTGACCTCAGGCGGTCGTGGGAAAGGCGATGCCCGTGTTCGCGTGGCAGCGGTAGCCGTTGGGCACGCGGTCCAGGTACTGCTGGTGCGCGGGCTCGGCGGCGTAGAAGGTCGGGACCTCGCGGATCTCGGTGGTGATCTCGCCGTAGCCACGCCGGGCGATCTCGTCACCGTAGATCTTCGTCAGCTCCTCAGCGGTCTCCCGCTGCGCGTCGGAGACGTAGTAGAGCGCCGAACGGTACTGCGTACCGACGTCGTTGCCCTGTCGCATCCCCTGCGTGGGGTCGTGCACCTCGAAGAACTTCTTGACGAGGTCGGCGTAGGAGACCACGGTGGGGTCGAAGACGATCCGGACCGCCTCGGTGTGGTTGGTCTGACCGCTGCAGACCTCGTCATAGGTCGGGTTGGCCGTGGTGCCGCCCTGATACCCGACGGCGGTCGAGTAGACCCCCGGCGTCTGCCAGAAGATCTCCTCGGCACCCCAGAAACAGCCGAGACCGAAGTACGCCACCTCGGACCCCTCCGGCGCGGTGCCGTCCTCGGGGGAGGCGAGCAGCGGAGTGCCCAGGACGCGGTGCTTGGCGGGCAGGTCGAAGAGGGCCTGGTCGCGCCCGGCGAGGGTGCGGTCCGCGGGGAAGAGTTGAGTCGGTCGACCGAACATGAGTGACCTCCAGAAAGTCAGGGTTGCTACCAGTCTCCAACACAGTTCGACGCGCGAACGTTCCCGGATGGGCAGCGAGGTGGGATCGGACGTAGGCTCGGTTGTGTGAGCGAGCAGCAGCACCTCGGCAAGGCCGGTTTCGAGACCAAGGCGATCCACGCGGGCTACGAGCCCGACCCGACGACGGGTGCGGTGATCCCGCCGATCTACGCCACCACGACCTACAAGCAGGACGGCGTCGGCGGCCTGCGCAACGGCTATGAGTACAGCCGCTCCGCCAACCCGACCCGCACCGCGCTCGAGGGCGCGCTGGCGGCGGTCGAGGAGGGCGAGAAGGGGTTCGCCTTCGCCTCCGGTCTGGCCGCCGAGGACACCCTGATCCGCAGCCTGATGCGGCCCGGTGACCACATGGTCATCCCCGACGACGCCTACGGCGGCACCCACCGGCTGATCGACAAGGTCGAGAGCCAATGGGGGATCGCGCACACCCCGGCCCAGGTCGCCGACGTCGACGCGGTCGCGGCCGCGATCCAGCCGGGCAAGACCAAGGTCGTCTGGGTCGAGACGCCGACCAACCCGCTGCTCAACATCGCCGACATCTCGGCCCTGGCAACAGTCGCCCATGAGTCCGGCGCGCTGCTGGTCGTCGACAACACCTTCGCCAGCCCCTACCTGCAGCAGCCGCTCACCCTGGGCGCCGACGTGGTGGTGCACTCCACGACGAAGTACGTCGGGGGCCACTCCGACGTCGTCGGCGGAGCCGTGATCGTGCGTGACCTCGGGCTCGCCGAGAAGATCGGCTACCTCCAGAACGCCGCCGGCGCGATCGCCGACCCGTTCGGCGCCTGGCTGACGCTGCGCGGCCTCAAGACGCTGGCTGTACGCATGGACCGCCACTGCGACAATGCCGAGCGCGTCGCCGACTTCCTGACCTCCCACCCGAAGGTCGGCGAGGTCATCTACCCGGGCCTGGAGACGCACCCCGGCCACACGACCGCCCAGAAGCAGATGAAGCGGTTCGGCGGCATGATCTCCTTCCGTGTCGAGGGCGGCGAGGCCGCTGCGCTCGCGGTGTGTGAGCGCACCAAGATCTTCACGCTGGGCGAGTCGCTCGGCGGTGTCGAGAGCCTGATCGAGCACCCGGGGCGGATGACGCACGCGTCCGTCGCGGGCACCGACCTCGAGGTGCCGGCCGACCTGGTCCGGCTCTCCGTCGGGATCGAGTACGCCGAGGACCTGGTCGCGGACCTCGAGCAGGCCCTTGACCAGAGCTGACGCGCCACAGACCGCCGTCTGCGTCGACTTCGGCTCCACCTGGACCAAGGCGCTCCACGTCGAGCTCGTCTCCGGTGAGATCCTCGGCACCGCGAGCGCACCGACGTCGCTGCAGGAGGTGATGGAGGCGTACGACGCCTGCCTGGCCGCGCTCACCGAGAAGGACGCCCGGGCGGCCGACGCCGAGATCCTCGCCTGCTCCTCGGCCGGCGGCGGGCTCCGGATCGCCGTGGTCGGCAACGAGGAGCTGGTGACCGCCGAGGCCGGAAGACGTGTGGCACTGTCCAGCGGCGGCAAGGTCGTCGCGGTGGTCGCGACCGCAGGTCGTGACGCCGAGAGTGACCTGGGGGCCACTCTCCGCCTCACAACCCCCGACCTGGTGCTGCTGACCGGCGGCACCGACGGGGGCAACCGAGACGCCGTCGTCTCGGCCGCGCGCGAGCTGGCCGCGGCCGGCTGGCGTGGCCCGGTGGTCGTGGCAGGCAACCGCGAGGCGAACTCGGAGATCGACGAGATCCTGGCCGATGTTCCCCATGTGACCTGCGACAACGTCGTTCCGAAGATCGGCGTGCTGGCGCCCGAGAGCGCCCGCGCGGCGGTCCGGGAGATGTTTCTCGAGCACGTGATCGGCGGCAAGAACCTCAGCAGCCGCGCCGACTTCCGGCGGATCGTCCAGGGAGCGACCCCCGACGTCGTGCTCCAGGGAGTCGAGACGCTGGCCGAGGTGCTCGGCGAGGATGTCGTCGTCGTCGACGTCGGCGGCGCCACGACCGACGTGCACAGCGTGGTCCGCCCCGACCCCGAGGCAGAGCACGTGCGCGAGGAGGTCGTCGCCGTCACCCCGGTGACCCGGACCGTCGAGGGCGATCTGGGCATGCGCTGGTCGGCGACCACGACCCTCGCGGCGGCCGACCATTCTGACCCGAGTCTCGCCGAGTCGGACCTCTCCGGCGAGGTCGAGCATCGGCGCAACCACCCCGGCTGGCTGCCGCGCACGGAGCAGGACAAGGACATCGACGAGCTGCTGGCGCGGATCGCGATCTCCACGGCCCTGCAGCGGCACGCGGGACGGTCCCGGGTCGTCCTGGCACCGGGCGGCAAGGTCATCGAACGCACCGGCACCGACCTGCGCCGGGTCGGCGTCGTGATCGGCTCCGGCGGCGTACTCCGGCACGGTCGACGGGGCATCGAGGAGCGGGTGATGCGTTGGTCGGCTCGCGGCGGATGGCAGCTTCCGGAGGCACCGTTGCGGACGGTCGACGGCGACTACGTGCTCGCCGCGGTGGGCCTGCTCGCGAGGTCATACCCCGCGACGGCAAGGCGCCTTGCGACCCACCTCACACCTTCCCGGTAGCCTCTGTCAGGTGACAGATCAGGGGGATGTTCCCGGTGCCGAGAAGCGGAGCGCCAAGGATGGCCTCGAGCGGATGAGGGGCGCGTTCAGACGCAGCCGAGAGGCGCGTGAGGCAGAGCGATTCGCCCAGGACGAGGCCGACGCGCGTGAGTCGGCCGAGGTGGCCAAGGAGGCCGCTGCGGAGGCCCGCGAGTCGGCCGAGAACTTCGCGCTGCGGCTCGTCAACCAGTTCGAGCGTCTGCGCGAGGAGCGCCAAGAGCAGCTGGCCGCCCCCGAGCCGGTGACGACGCCCAAGGCCGTCAGCCGCACCTACGTCCCGTACGGCGTCGAGCTGTCGGCGCAGTGGGCCTGGCGCTTCCTGGTGATCGTGGCCGCCGGCTACCTCATCGTCCGCGCCCTCGGCTTCCTCAGCATCGTTGTCGTCCCGCTGGTCATCGCGCTGCTCATCGCCGCGCTCGTCTCCCCGGTCGTCCACGGCCTGGCCCGGATAGGGCTCAAGCGGAGCATCTCGGCACTCTTCGTGGTGATCGGCGTGCTCGTGGTGGTCATCGCCATGCTGAGCTTCGCCGGCACGCAGGTCGCCAACGGCTTCAACGACCTGGCCGGGCAGACCGTCAAGGCGCTCGACGAGATCCGCGACTGGCTGATCAACGGCCCGTTCAACGCGAGCGAGACCCAGATCGACACCTGGCTCAACACGGTGCAGACCACCCTGGAGGAGTGGGCCGCGGCGTACGCCTCCAACCCGTTCTCCCGGGTCAGCGAGGTCGGCGGGGTCGCCCTCGACGTCTTCGCCGGCCTGTTCATCGTGCTCTTCTCCACCTACTTCTTCTGCGCCGAGGGCGAGCGGATCTGGGGCTGGCTGGTTCGGCTCGCGCCGCGGGCCGCACGCAGCCGGATGGACAGCTCCGGCCGGGTCGCCTGGGTCTCGCTGACCCAGTTCACCCGGGCCACGGTCATCGTGGCCGCGGTCGACGCGGTCGGCATCATGATCATCGCCGCGGCCCTGCAGGTCCCGTTCGTGGTGGCGATCGGCGTACTCGTCTTCCTGAGCTCGTTCGTGCCCCTGATCGGTGCCACCGTCGCCGGCGCGGTCGCCGTGCTCGTCGCGCTCGTCTCGCAGGGGCCGGTGACGGCGCTGCTGATGCTCGGTGGCGTGATCCTGGTCCAGCAGCTCGAGGCCCACGGCCTGCAGCCGTTCCTGCTCGGCCGCTGGGTCCGGGTCCACCCGCTCGGCGTCATCCTCGCGGTCGCGACCGGCATCGTGCTCGGTGGCGTTGCCGGTGCGCTCGTGGCCGTACCGCTGGTGGCCGCCCTCAACGCGGTGGCCAACCATCTGACCGCCACGGCTCCGGCCCAGGCGCAGGCGGCGACTTCGCCTCCGTCCCCGTTGCCGGCCGACGGCCCGACCTCCCCACCCCCGCCGAGCCCAGGAGCAGGCAGTGCCTGAGATGCATCGTCAGCCGACGTACGAGGACATCATCGAGGCCCGCGAGCTGCTGCGCGACCACATCACCGAGACGCCAGTCCAGGGAGCCCGCTGGCTCACCGACATGATCGGCGACACGGTCATCCTCAAGTGCGAGAACCTGCAGCGCACGGGCTCCTTCAAGGCCCGCGGAGCCTTCGTACGCATCGCCCGGCTGACCGAAGAACAGCGGAAGAACGGGGTGGTGGCCGCGAGCGCGGGCAACCACGCCCAGGGCGTCGCGCTGGCGGCGACCACCCTCGGCATCCCGTCCACCGTCTTCATGCCCGAGGGCGCTCCGATCCCGAAGGAGAAGGCCACCCGCGCGTACGGCGCGGAGGTGATCTTCGAGGGGCAGTACGTCGACCAGTGCCTCGAGGCCGCGATGGCCTTCGCCGAGCGCACCGGCGCCGTGATGATCCACCCCTTCGACCACCCCGACGTCGTCGCGGGCCAGGGCACGATCGGGCTCGAGATCCTGGAGCAGGCGCCGGACGTGAAGACGGTCGTCATCCCGCTCGGCGGTGGTGGCCTGCTCGCCGGTGCGGCGCTCGCGATCAAGGCGAAGCATCCCGACGTGAAGGTGATCGGCGTACAGGCGGAGACCGCCGCCGCCTACCCGGTCTCGCTGCGCGAGGGTCGCCCGATCCGGCTCGACAAGATGCCGACGATGGCCGACGGCATCGCGGTCGGCCTGCCGGGGGAGACCAACTTCCCGATGATCCAGGCCTACGTCGATGAGATCCGCACGGTCTCGGAAGAGGCGATCTCGAGCGCGCTGCTGGCGCTCGCCGAGCGGGCCAAGCTGGTCGTCGAGCCCGCCGGCGCTGTCGGCGTGGCCGCGCTGATGGACGCGCCCGAGGCCTTCGAAGGCCCGGTCGTGGTCGTGCTCTCCGGTGGCAACATCGACCCGCTCCTGCTCGGCAAGGTGATCCAGCACGGCATGACGCTGGCCGGGCGCTACCTGCCGGTCGCGGTGACGATCCCCGACCAGCCCGGCGCCTTGGCGACGTTGCTGTCGGTGATCGGCGACACCGGAGCCAACGTCATGGAGGTCATCCACTCGCGCACCAACCCCGGACTACGGCTCGCCGAGGTCGGTGTGCAGCTCCAGCTGGAGACCCGGGGCCAGAACCATGCCGAGCGGGTGCTCGAACAGTTGCGCAGCAAGGGATATCCCGCGATCAGTCCTTAAGGCGGGCCCCGGCGTTCCGTGGAACGGTCCCGAGGTCAGATTGCGCGACGTTTCGGTCGCGAACTGTCTTCGGGTGTGGTTGCCTTGTTAAACTGAACCTTCTGACGATCTCCCGCGGAACGTTCAGCTGGGTGAAACACGCCCGCTCAGCAGGGAGAAAAGGCGCCGGTTGATGGGGGTTGACCGGCGCCCCTTACCTATTCACTACCCATCAGGAGTAACTCGCTATGACTCAGTCGACCGAGACCACGGCTGCCACTATCTGGCTCAGCAAGGGTGCATTCGACAAGCTCACCGCGGAGTTGGAATACCTGAAGGGCCCCCGGCGCCAGGAGATCCTTGCCGAGATCAGCTCCGCCCGCGACGAAGGTGACCTCAAGGAGAACGGCGGCTACCACGCCGCTCGCGAGGAGCAGGGCAAGCTCGAGGGTCAGATCCAGCAGCTCGAAGCGCTGCTGCGCAAGGCCGACACCACCGTCCCCGAGGACGACGGTGTCGTCTCGGTCGGAAAGCTGGTCACGTTCAAGTTCGAGGGCGATGACGACGACGAGGCCGAGACCCGCCTCATCGCCTCGATCGAGATGAAGGAGTACGCAGGCGGCGTCGAGATCTCCTCTGCCGCCTCGCCCATCGGCGCTGCCCTGATCGGCGCCAGCGCCGGTGACACCGTGACCTATGAGGGTCCTCGCGGGCCGCTCAAGGTCGAGATCCTGAAGACTGAGGTTTTCACCGGGTAGGGATACCCGGTTAACCGGCCAAGCAAATTTCAGAGCCCTGCGCTTCTCGGGCAATGCAATGCCCGAGAAGCGCAGGGATTGCCTGAGAAGTACGGTCACTCGACCGTGCAGTCACCCCACTCGACCCGCAGCGCACGGCGCTCGGTCGGGATGGTGATCGTCTGGCGCCCCTCGGTGGCGGTGAACTCGAGGTGGCCGACCTTCTCCTCCTGGTCGTCCTCGGCCTCGACGGTGCAGACCGGCTTCGCGTCCTTGTCGTGGAGGCGTACGACGAAGGTCACCTCGACCTCGTTCTCGCTGACGGCCTCCCACTTCTCCAGCCCGGAGGAGACCTCGGGGTGCAGGGCCAGCCACAGCGCCCAGCCGAACCAGCCGACGATCGCCACGAGGGCGACGACAAGAGCGACCATGAGTACGCCCGGGCGACGGCGCGGGCCGCGGCCGTAGCGGGCCGCGATGCGGGACTCTTCAGAGTTCATGGCTTCGGGCTCCGCTTCGGCAGATGACGGCGTGCTCACGGGAAACATGGTCCCACCCCGCCGAAGGAGACCGCACATCCGTCCCTGCACGCCTACCACCAAAGTTGTCCGCGGAGTGGGAGCGGGTAACCGATCCGTGAGACAGAGCGTGGTTAGGATTGAACTCATGCCAGAGCAGCTCCAGCAGGCGTTTCGCCTGATGCACGTTCACGCGCACCCCGACGACGAGTCGAGCAAGGGCGCGGGGATCACCGCGAAGTACGTCGCCGAAGGGGTCGACGTCCATGTCGCGACGTGTACGGGCGGCGAGCGGGGCGACATCCTCAACCCGAAGATGGAGCGCCCCGGGATCCTGGAGAACATCCACGAGATCCGCCGCGAGGAGATGCATCGCGCCCGCGACATCCTCGGCATCAAGCAGGACTGGCTCGGCTTCGTCGACTCCGGTTGGGTCGAGGAGTTCATGCTGGTCGAGGAGATGGGGGCCAAGGACTGGTCGCTGCTCCCCGAGGGCTGCTTCGGCAGGACGCCGCTCGAGGTGAGCACGCGCCGGCTCGTCGAGATCATTCGCTCCTTCCGGCCGCACGTGGTCACGACGTACGACGAGAACGGGGGCTACCCGCACCCGGACCACATCATGTGCCACCGGGTCTCGGTGGAGGCGTTCCGGGCGGCGGGCGACCCTGACCTGTTCCCGGATGCGGGTGAGCCGTGGCAGCCCCTGAAGCTCTACTACAGCCACACCTTCAACTACCCGCGCATGGTCGCCCTGCACGAGGCGATCAAGAGTCACGGCCTCGCCTCGCCGTACGAGGACCGCCTCGAGACCTGGAAGCCGGATCCGGGCTGGGACGAGCGGGTCACCACGAAGGTCGAGTGCTCCGAGTTCTTCGGCGTACGTGACCAGGCCCTGCTCGCGCATGCCACCCAGATCGACCCCGACGGCCCCTGGTTCGCGGTGCCCCGGGAGATCGAGAAGGAGGCCTGGCCGACCGAGGACTACGAGCTGGTGACTTCCTACGTGCCGGTGCCCGATGCAGAGAAGCGCGAGGAGACCGATCTCTTCGCCGGTCTCGACGTCTCCACCGCCGACGACGAGGGCAAGGCCGCGGTCGGACGCGACATCAGCTTCGGCAAGGTCGTCACCGCCTGAGCTTTCCTCAGACAAGAGTGAGACAATGTCGGTATGTCCGGCCTCCCGATGACGACGCACACGCTGCACACCTCTCAGCCCGCTCCTGAGCCCACTCCGCCGCAGGACGAGGACGTGGTCGCGGGCTGGACCGCCTTCGGCATCTTCATCGCGCTCTGCGTCGCCGTCGCGGTGATCGCGTGGAGCATGCTGCGTCAGTTCAAGAAGGTCGAGAAGGCCAAGGTCGAGGGTGTCTTCGGCGAGGAGGCCCAGGCCGAGGCGATCGCCCAGCAGGCCGCCAAGGACGAGATCAAGAAGCTGAAGCGCTAGCTTCCGCCTGCCGGCGGCGTCGCACGAGCCACCACCCGCCGGCACCGACCAGCGCGATCGCGCCGAGGGTGCCGCCGACCTGGAGCAGTGCGCTGAGCCCGGTTGCCGCGGCCCGCGACTCGTCGAGCGACCAGCCATGGGAGCGGGCGGTCCCTGCGTACGCCGCCTTCTGACCGTTCGGCCCCGAGGCCATGGTCTGGTACGCCGGATGCAGGTCGGTCATCATGTCGATCTCGATCTTCGTGGCCGAGGCCGGCGACGGGCAGTCGAAGGTGACCGTGGTGCCGTCGGCGATCAGATCCTCACCCGCCTCGACCGACCCATCGCAGCCCTCGATCCGGATGTGGTCGAGCACATAGTCGGCGTAGGTCTCCGACTCCGCCAGCGCCTTCTCGTCGCCGGGCTCGTAGAGGACGACGCCGTCGAGCGTCATCCGGTCGGGCGGGAGCGCGCCGACCTGCACGGCGAGGTAGGCGATGTCGTCGGTGGCCCCGAACCGCCAGGTCACCTCCGGAGCGCCGGTGGTGCCGGCGATCGTCGCGGTCTGCGGGGCGCCGAACGGATGAGCATCGGCGGGCAGGCCCGCGGTGGCCGCCAGCAAGATGCCGGCGACCACCGCGAGAACCCTGAGGAGACGAGCCACTAACGCTGCCTGACCGTCAGCGTGAGGTTCGTCGTCGCCGGTGCGTGCGTCTCGTCACCCGGGTAGAAGACCTGCACCTGGTGACGGCCCGGCGGGGGCATCACGTCGACCTCGCACTCGGCGACCCCACGTCGCACTCGTGCCTCGCACAGGACGTCCTCACCGATCAGGAACTGCACCGTTCCGGTGGCGCTGCGCGGCGCGACCGACGTACGCAACACCAGGTCCCGTCCGAAGCGGACCGTGACGTCCTTCGCGGTGAGCGTGACCGGGGTCAGCTCCGGCACGTCGGCCGACTCCACGACGACCGCGCGCGAGGCGACGGCCTGATTGCCGTTGGAGTCGGTGACCGTGTAGGTCAGCGGGTAGGCGCCCGGCTTGTTCACATCGACGCTGCCGGAGACCTGGATGCTACCGGTGAGGTCACCGTCGGTGTTGTCGGTCGCGCTGACCCCGTCCAGCGGGTCGAACTCCGCGCCCACCTCGATCGTCGTCGAGGCCGGGACCGTCAGCACCGGCGGCGTCGCGTCGGTGCCGGCCGCGGTGGCCAGGAAGACGCCGCCGAACTGGTCGATCGAGCCGAGCGTCTGGGCCTCACCGGTGCGTGAGGTCGAGGTCCAGGCGTACACCTCGCCCTCGGTCAGCCCGGCCCACTCCACCGTCGCCGGCCAGCCCGAACGCGCGGTGTCGGTGCCGATCACGGTGTCGGTCGGGGTGACCACGGTCAGCGCGTCGGTCTTGAAGGACGTACGCCGGGTGGAGAGGTCAACGGGGAGAGTCAGGTTGTCCTCGGCCCCGTTGTAGCGGTGCCGGTCGTCGTACTCCGTCGCCCCGAAGTCGTCCAGGTGCGGGGAGTAGGTGTCGATCGACATCTCGGCGCGCTCGGTGTCGAACTGCAGCAGGCGCAGATACGAGGCGCCGAACTGCAGCAGGTCGGTCGACTTGTGGTCGACTGTCCCGTCACCGTTCAGGTCGATGTTGCCGGAGGCGTCGACGGAGTCGGGGAAGAGCTCACCGGCGGTCACCTTGTAGAACTGGTAGTCGGCCAGCAGTTCGACCACGTTGTGCGAGACCGTGGCCGAAGCGGAGCCCGAGGCAGTCGACTGAGCGCCGATGCCGCGCTTGAGGTTGGTGCCGACGCCGTGCTCGTGGCCCGCGAGGACCAGGAACACGTTGGGGTTGGCCTCCACGACCTGGTCGAAGAGCCGGGAGCCGTCGGTGGAGAAGTTGGCTCCACGCCCGTCGGGAGCCGAGGAGGGCGCCAGGTAGGCGTGGGTGCTCAGGATGCCGTTGCGGTCGGGGAAGCGGGCGAAGATCTCGCTCGCCCAGGCCGCCTCCTCCGGCGTGACGCCGTAGGAGAGGCCGACGGCGACGAAGTCGAGCCCGCCGGCGGAGAAGAGCACGTAGTTGTTCTGGTTGTCCGTGCCCGGCGTGACCACGTTGCCGGAGCCGTCGGTCACCTCGTCCCAGGCGTGGTAGGACGCGCCCTCGGGCCATCCCTGCGCCGCCTGGTAGTAGCGCTCCGGGCTGAAGTAGCGGCTGAACCGCGACTGCGCCCCGGTCTCGCGGCCACCTTGGTTGTCGTGGTTGCCCGCGACCACCTGGTTGACCACGCCCGCCTCGTCGAGGATCCCCTGCGCACTCGAGGTGAACTCGAACTCGCGGGTGATCTGCTCGTCGAGTCCCGGGTAGAGCAGGTTGCCGTTGGCGTCGGTGGCCAGCGGGTCCTTGGTGTCGTTCTCGGTCACGTCACCGGTGTGCGAGGTGAACGCGATCTTGCGCTGGTCGGCGTTGTCGCGGATCCACTCGGTCTCGGCGCGGTAGGCGCGCTGCCACACCGCCTGCTCTTCGACCAGCTGCACGTCCGAGGGCTCCTCGATCCCATTGAAGTTCTCGTACGTCCCACCGGCCGCGCCCTCGGCGATGTACTGGGTGTCGGTGAAGTGGGCGAAGGAGAAGTCGTAGTCCTCGGGGTTCTCGAAGTGGTCCTTGTCGGCGGCGGCCGAGTCGTCGCGCGGCGAGAGGTCGTCGGCGAACGGGTCGATACCGGTCACCATGACGTGCACGACGCCGTTGTCGACGTGAGCGGCCAGCGCCCGGCCCTGCAGCGTGGTGTCGCCGTCGGCGATCCCGCGGGCGGAGGCGAGCTCGTCCCAGCGGCTCTCGACGGTGTTCCACACCCGCAGCGAGACCGAGCGGGCTGGGTCGGCCGTGCCGGTCCAGACCACGTGGCGACGCGAGTCGGAGGCCGGGACGGACACGTCGTAGCGCTGGAACGGGATCAGCTTGCTCGAGGCGCTGTCGGTGGTCTGCCCGTCCGGCTTCTGGCTCCCGGCGATCGTCTCGGGGGAGGAGTAGTCGAACTCGAGCGCGCTCGGGAGCACCGGCACGACGCCTTGGAAGCCACCGTCGGCGACCGAGGCGGAGGCCGCCTTGAAGGTGGTGGTCACGTCCGAGCCGTCGGGGCTGTTCGCGATCGCGGAGAGCGTCACCTTCCCCTTGCCCTGACCGGTGTCGGTGCCGCCGCCGGTCGGGATGGCGTCGGAGGTGAACGTCGAGGTGTGCGCGACCGGCCGCCCGAAGACGTCCTTCGCGGCGATCTCGATCGTGTGCTCGCCGCGAGCGAGACCGGCGCCGATCTCCTGGCCGGGCCGGATCGGGTCGCCGTCGAGCGTGTAGGTCCAGCCGGAGGCATTGCCCTGATTGGTGATGTCGACGGCGAACTCGGTCGGTGTGGTGATGTGCGAACCGGCCGCGGGGGTGGTGCCGTTGACGACCACTCCGGCGTCGCGTACGTCACCGAGCGCGGCCACGTTGAGGGCGTTGGTCTGGTCGGCGGTGAGCACGTCGGTGAAGATCCGCGCGGTGCGCACGGTGACGGGCGACCAGAACTGGTTGACCGAGTCGGCCCCGACGTAGAAGGAGTTGAGAGCGTTGCCACCGGGACGGGTCAACGGAGCGGGCGCCGCAATCGAGGCGGCCAGCGCGCCGTCGACGTACAGCCGGGCGGTCGAGCCGTCCCAGGTCCCGACGGCGTGGTACCAGCGGCCGGACTCGATCTCGACCTGGGCGTTGCGGTAGGCGCCGCCGGCGTGGACGGCGAAGGTCAGCCTTCCGCTGTAGACGACGATCGAGTAGCCGCCGCCCTCCTTCTCCGAGCAGATCGAGTGCTCGGTCCCGTTGGGGAAGGTGCCGTTGTCCTTGAAGGTGCACTCGATGGAGACCTGCTCGTCGATCTGGTCCCAGGCCGCGGAGCCCATCGCATAGGCGTACGCGTCGTTGGAGCCGTCGAAGGAGGCGACTTTGGCGTCCAGCGCGGTGTCGTCGGAGATCACCGGCTCGCCGACCGTGGTCACGGCGCGGCCGGTGTCGTCGGCCGGGGTGCCGTCGTCGAAGTCGACGTCGAGCAGGTCCGCGGCCGGCACCGGGGGAGCGGTGTCGTAGGAGCCGGCCAGCGCCGCGGCGTCGGCATCGGTGACCGCCCGGGCGAAGAGGGAGGCAGCCGCGAACGAGGCGGGCGGGGCGGGCTGCCCGATCCCGGTGGGGGACGAGTCGGCGCCGACCACGAAGCGGCGCGAGGTCGCAGCCGGGGCCTGCAGCGCGCCGGTCGCGGCGGTCGAGCCGGCCTTGGTGCCGTTGACGTACAGGTTCAGCCGCTGGCCGTCCCAGACCGAGAGCACGTGGTACCAGCGGTCGGCGGTGATCGGGGTCAGCACCGTCTTGTAGCCGCCGCCGATGTGGGCCATCGTGCCCAGGTTGGAGCCGGTCACGTAGACCGAGTAGCCGCCCGCCTCCTTGTTGGAGCAGAGGTCCTTCTCGTTGGTGGTGGGCAGCGTGGTCTCGACCCGGAAGACGCACTCGATGGTGAAGCCCTGCTGCAGGTCGGCCCACGGGTCGTGCTCGACGGAGACCGCGTCGTCGGTGCCGTCGACGGTCATCACGCCGGTCGGCGTCTCGGCGAGGGTGTCGTCGGTGCCGTACGTCGGCGCACCCCAGGTGCGCGGCTCGAGGGACTGGGCGCGCTCGTGCGGGGCGCCGCCCTCGAAGTCGATGTCGAGTACGTCGGGTGTCGGGGCGTCCACGGTCGCCAGCGCGGCGCGCGGCGGTCCGGTCAGTGGTGCGCCGACGGCGGTGTAGGTCGCAGCGCTGGCGGAGGTGACGGCGTCACCGGGCAGGGCGGCGACGACACCACCCGCGAGAGCCAGACCGGCGGCCACGGCGACGAGTCGCCTCCGTCCGGGTCTGGCGAGGCTGGCACTCGTTGGTGCGAACACGATGCTCCTTGGGGTCGTGCGGCATGACGTGCGGCATCGCCCGAGGTGCCGAACGGCCGAGGCACACGCCCGGCGACTGGCTGAGGATCCTGAGATCCGGTGAACGTGGCCGAGCGCCGCTGTTGACGCCCGTCTGTCCGGTTGGTAAACGCTTGCCTCAGCCGTATCCGGGGACGAAACTCTGTGCCATCGTTTGCGCCTGACATGGACGATTTCTTGACGGGTGACTGGTTCGGCGCGGCGGCCCTGGTCGAGCGCGTGCAGGGCTATCTGGACGAGCCCGGCATCGCCGCGGCCGCCTTCGTGCTCGCCTTCGCCGCCGGCGCGGCGCACGCGATCGCGCCGGGCCACGGCAAGACCCTGGCGGCGGCGTACCTGATCGGCGCGGAGGGCCGGGTGCGCGACGCGGCCTGGCTGGGCGGCTCGGTGGCGGTGATGCACACCTTCTCGGTGCTGGTCATCGCGGTGGCGTGGGCGTTCTTCTCGCTCTCGGACCTCATACGTCTGGAGAACCTCACCGCCGGGCTGCAGATCGTCGCCGGGGTGCTGGTCGTCGGCACCGGGCTCTGGCTGCTGCGCCGTCACTGGCGCGCTGCCCGCTCGGGGACAGGACACGGTCACTCCCACGGTCACTCCCACGGCCACTCGCATGGCCACTCCGGAGAGCACGGGCATGGTCACCCGGAAGGCGTACGCCGCCCCGGCATCGTCCTGCTCGGCATCTCCGGCGGCCTGACGCCGTCCCCGGGCGCGTTCCTGGTCCTGGTGACCGGCCTGTTCGCCGGCCGCTCGGCGTTCGCGCTGCTGCTGGTGATCACCTTCGGCCTGGGCATGGCGACGATCCTGTTCGGCGTCGGCCTGCTGGCGCTGGCCGGAAACAACCTCGTCGTCCGCGTCGCCGAGTCGAAGGCCTACCTCCAGGTCGCGGCGAAGGTCACCCCGATCCTGGCCGCGCTCGGCGTCACGGTCCTCGGTGCCGGCCTCACCGTCGTCGGTGTCGGCTCACTCGGCTGACCGCGACCTCAAGGTTCAGAGCGTCGGGGCGATCGAGGGCAGCAGGTCCTGGAACGTACGCCCGTTGCCGATCTCGCCCAGCGCGGTCATCGCCCAGCCACCGTCCTGACGGCTGACCTTGGCCATGATCTCCGCGGTGTGCGGGCCGGTCTGGCTCACGTCGAAGCGGGCGATCTCGGTGCGGGTGTTCTCGTCGACCAGACGGCAGAAGGCGTTCTGGATCTGGGCGAAGCTCTGTCCGGTGAAGGAGTTGATCGTGAACACGATCTGCGCGACCTCGGCGGGCACGCGGTCGAGGTGGACGATGATCGATTCGTCATCGCCCTCGCCGGCACCGGTGCGGTTGTCGCCGGTGTGGACGACGGCGCCGTCCCTGGACTTCAGCTGTCGGAACCAGGCCTGGTCGAGGTGGGCGCCGGCCGCGTCGTAGAGGATCGCGGAGGCGTCCATGTCGACGTCGGCGCCACGGAACCCGCCGAAGAGCCCCTGTCTGACCGCGTCCCAGCCGAGCGCTATCCGTACGTGCGTCATGCTGCTGCCGTCACCAGTGGTGAGCGAGACCGACTGTCCCTTGGCGAGCGAGACGGACAACTGATCCTCCGAGGGCTGGACCGACGCGGGCCGGAGCGGGCGGGACGCGACCAGCCTAGTCAATCGTGACGGTCACCGGTTCGGTTCCGGTCGCCTCGACCAGGATCCGGTTGTGCTCGGCCTCGCCGACGACCCGGCCGCCCTCGACGTCGATGTCTGCCCCGGAGGGGTAGTGGATCGGGCTGACGAAGATCTCGGTCGGCTCGTCGATCCGATGTCCTGAGCTTGTCGAAGGGTCCGCGGACGGCTCGTAGGTGTAGCTGAACGCGCCGGTGGCGGGGTCGAAGGAGAGGTCGACGGGGGTGCCGGCCGTGGCCTGCGGGTAGGTGCGGACCAGCGTACGCAGCTTCTCGGGCTTCACCGTCGAGAGATCGGCGTCGTCCGCGAACATGCCCTGCGCGCCGTCGGCGGTGGTCGGGTCGTCCCAGTGCTTGTAGGCCCAGTGCATCCAGGAGGTGAAGTGGTCGTCGGCCGAGGCGGTGTCGATGGCCAGCAGCTCGGTGTTGTCGGTCGCGCCGAACTCCGACATCAGGTTGGTCGCGCCCATCGTCTCGGCCTGCTCGAGCGCCTTGAGGTTGTGGGTCTCGTCATAGTCCTTGCAGCCGCTGACCCCGATCGGGATGCCCTGGGAGTCGAGATAGCCGTACGGGCAGTAGCTGTGCCAGGAGTAGCCGACCTGGTCGTCGTTCGCCGGCCCGAAGCTCGAGTTGGGGACCTGGTTGGCGAGCAGCTGCGACTCGTACCAGACGATCCCGTCGGGGTCGGACCGGCGGATCGCCGCCGTCGCCCGCTCGTACGCCGGCTGGAACTCCTCCCGGTACGAGCTCGCGCACCCGGTGATCGGGCAGGTCAGCCACTCCCTGCCCGCCCACGGCTCGTTGATGAGGTCATAGCCCATCGAGTAGGGCTGGTCACCCCAGCGTTCCGCGACTGCTGCCCAGGCCGCGGCCCAGCCGTCCTGGGCGCCGTTCTTGTTCGCCCAGAAGTTGTCGTAGACGGTGGCCAGCTCGGGCGTGATGTAGGTCGCCGGGAAGGACAGCTTGATCGGCGGGTGCAGGTTGTAGGGCGCCGGCCGTTTCGCTGCCCAGTCGGGCACGCCCTCGCCGCCGTAGGTCTCGTGCCACATGTCCTGGTGGAAGTCGTACTGCATCCAGATGCCCTCGTCGGCGAGCAGGTCGATCACTCGCTGCCAGTCGTCGAGGTAGTCCTCGTCGACCTGCCCGGGAGCGTCCGGGGTCACGCCTGCCCACAGGGTGCCGATCCGGGCACCGTTGAAACCGTGCTCCGCCAGCCATTCCGCGTCGGCCGCGGTGAAGCCCTCGGGCGAGTCGGGCGGGACGTACGGATCGTGCTTCCAGACCAGGTTCTGGCCGTGCACCAGCACGATCCGGCCGTGCTGGTCGACCAGCCAGCGGCCCTCGCGAGACAGCCGTGGCGTCTCCTCCGCCGGGTCTGCGCCGGCCGGCCCGACCGGGCTCAGCAGCGAGGTCCCGAAGGCGAGCACGGCCGCCGCGGCGGCCACGATTCCGAAGCTTCCCGAGCGACGAGGCATGTGCGGAACCTAGTGCTACACGACGCTACCGACAAGAACGTGTTCTCATTCTGGACGTCTGGGTCGCCCGGACGGGCTCCGCAGTGGACATGGGTGCCCTACGTGCGGTTGAGTCAGATGAGGAGCATTGGGGGAGAATGTCACCTGTGAGAGACGAAGCGAGCGGCTGGTCAGGCACCTGGGTGGCTGAACGTCTGGGCGTGCGTCTGCGGACGACCGACGCGCCGAGCGGGATGATGCTCACCGATCTGGTCGGTCTGGCGGTGCGACGCAACCCCCGCCGCGCGCAGCTCCTCGTCTCCTCCGTCCTCGGCAAGCACGTCCCGACCGACCCGCGTCTGGTGACCGACGCCGGGCTGCGCCTGGGCGCCAAGGCGCGCGCCGCGGTCACCGGTGACGCGGTGGTCCTCGGCTACGCCGAGACCGCGACCGCGCTCGGTCATCTCGTCGCCGACTCCCTCGGGGCGCCCTACCTGCACTCCACCCGCAGGGTCGTCGACGGGATCGAGTCCGTCGCCGACTTCTACGAGGAGCACTCGCACGCCACCGCTCACCGGCTGCTCCCCGCCGACCCCGCCTTCCTCGCCCACGCCGAGACCCTCGTGCTGGTCGATGACGAGGTCATCACCGGCAAGACCGTCGTCAACACGATCCGGGCGCTGCACAAGAAGTTCCCGCGCAAGCACTACGTCGTGGCCGCTCTCGTCGACCTGCGCTCGGAGGCCGACCGTGGCCGGATGGAGCGCTCGATCAAACGGCTGCGAGCGACCGTGGACGTGGTCTCCCTCGCGAGCGGCGAGATCGAGCTACCCGAGGATCTCGCCGACAACGGCAACCAGCTCATCGACAACGTCGAGAGCCTTCGCCAGCTGGCCGGCGTCGAGCCGAGCCGCCATCCGCGTGGCGAGGTCGTCCAGGTCGTCGCGACCTGGCCGCGCGCCGTTCCGGAGGGTGGCCGTCACGGCTTCGCGCCCAGCGCCGCAGGCTCCTACGAGTCGGCCGTCACGGTGACCGCCGCGGCCGTCGCCGGCCGCATGCCCGACGGCCCGGTGCACGTCCTGGGCACCGAGGAGCTGATGTACGCACCGCTGCGGATCGCCTCCGCGCTGGCGGACCGGCGCGCGGCGGAGGGCCGTCGTCACGAGATCACCTACTCCACGACCACCCGGTCGCCGGTGCTCGACGTAGACGACACGGGCTATGCGATCCGCACGGCGATCACCTTCCCGTCCCACGACGCGCCTGCCGATGGCGACGGGCCACGCTTCGCCTACAACCTGCGCGAGGGCGCCTTCGAGACGATCGTGCTGGTCGTCGACGAGCCGGCCGACACCCCCGCGCTGCACGAGGGGGGCGGTCTGGTCGACCAGCTCGCTCGGATCGCGCCGCGGGTCGTGGTCGTGACCATCCCGGCGTACGCCCCGGAGCCGCGCCACGACCAGCCGGCCCGGCAGCTGCCTGCTCCGCTCCACGGGCCGGTCTTCGGCTCCTACGAGCGCGACGACGTCGCCTGGCTGCTCAAGGACCTGTCCACGGACGAGGCGGAGACGCCGGCCGAGGAGCACGCGGAGGCACAGCGGGAGCTCTTCGACGAAGCCCTGACGGCATCGGCCCAGCGGGTCGCGTACGCCATCGGCCTGGTCACCGAGCAGGTGCTGGCCCGGCGCGGGCAGGACGCCGTCCTGGTCTCCCTGGTGCGTGCCGGCATCCCGATCGGCGTGCTGATGCGGCGCTGGGCGCAGCGCGTGCACGGGCTCGACCTGCCCCACTACGCGATCTCGATGATCCGCGGTCGAGGCATCGACCAGACCGCGCTCGCCTATCTGGCCGCCCATCACGACCCCGCCAAGGTGATGTTCGTGGACGGGTGGACCGGCACCGGCGCGATCGCTCGGGAGCTGGCGGCCTCGGTCGAGAAGGCCAACTCGACGCTCGATGCCCATCTGGCCTCGCCGTTCTCCCCGGAGCTCGCGGTCCTCGCCGATCCGGGCCGGAGCGTCGCGGTCTACGGCACCCGCGAGGACTACCTGATCCCGTCGGCGTGCCTCGGCTCGAGCGTCTCGGGCCTCGTCTCGCATCCCGTCATCGACGACGACCGGGTCAGCCCCAACGACTTCCACGGCGCGGTGTTCCACACCGACCTGGCTGCGGCCGACGTGTCCAAGAAGTTCATCGACACGGTCGCGGCCCGCTTCCCGATCGTGCGCACCAAGGTGATGCTCGACCTCGCAGCCCACCTCGGCGGCGACCACACGCCCACCTGGGTGGGTTGGGACGCGGTCGAGGAGGTCGCCGAGAAGTTCGCGGACGGCGACGTCGGCCTGGTAGAGGCCGGTGTCGACGAGACCGTCCGGCTGCTGCTGCACGGTGAGCCGTCGACGATCCTGGTCGACCCGGCGCGCGACGCCGACCTGGGCCAGATCAAGAAGCTCGCCGAGGCGCGCGGCGTGCCGCTGGAGCGGATCTCCGGCCTGCCCTACTCCTGCATCGGTCTCGTACGTCCCTGATGACGGTGCGCCCACAACAGGACCTGGTCGTCGTCGGGAGCATCAACGTCGACCTGACGGCGCTCGTCGAGAGGCTGCCCGCCGCGGGGGAGACCGTCGGGGGTGGTCGGCTTCGCCGTGACGTAGGCGGGAAGGGTGCCAACCAGGCCGTCGCGGCGAGCCGGCTGGGAGCGCGGGTGCGGATGGTCGGCGCGGTCGGCTCCGATGCCGACGGTGCCTGGGCGGTCGAGACGATCCGGGACGCGGGGGTCGACGTCACGGGCATCCGCATCACCGACTCGCCGACCGGCACGGCGCTGATCGCCGTCGACGCGGCGGGGGAGAACCAGATCGTGGTGTGCAGCGGCGCCAACGCGTCGGTCGGCGCCGACGGGATCTCGACCGGGGCGGGCGAGGCCGTGCTCATGCAGCTCGAGCTGTCCCTGGAGGTGGTCCGCGCCGTCGCCGCCCGGGCGTCAGGCTTCGTCGCGCTCAACGCCGCCCCGGCACAGTCGCTCCCGGCCGACCTCGTCGAGCGGGTGGACCTGTTCATCGTCAACGAGACCGAGTACGCCGCGATGCCCGAGCTGCGCTCGGCCAGGCGGGTCGCGGTGACCTACGGCGCCTCGGGTGCGGCCATGATCGCCCAGGGCACCGAGGCCGCTCGCGTGCCCGCCGCGCCGGCGCCGGATGTGGTCAACACCGTCGGCGCCGGCGATGCGTTCTCCGCGGCGCTGACCCTCGCGATCCAGGCCGGCGCACCGGACGAGCAGGCGCTGCGTACGGCCTGCGCGGTCGGCGCGGCCGCGGTCGCGCACCCCAGTGCCCAGCCGCCGCTGGAGCGGCTGGAGACGTACGCCTAGCCCAGCTCCTTCCGGAAGAAGTGGGTGGCGTGGGGGTTGTCGTTGTAGCGGTCGATGCGCTCGTAGCCGGCCCGCTCGTACATCTCGATCGCCTCGCTGAGGACGTCGCGGGTGTCGAGGCGTACCACCCGGTGGCCCAGCCGCAGCGCCTCGGCCTCGAGGTGGCGCAGCAGGCGTGAGCCGAGGCCCGCGCCGCGCCAGGCGGGGTCGACCCACATGCGCTTGATCTCGCCGGTCCCGTCGAACTCGCGCACCGCCCCGGACGCGACCGGGGCGCCGTCGCTGGCGGCCACGAAGAAGGCGCCGTGGGGCGGTCGCAGGGAGGGGTCGTCACCGAAGCCCTCGTCGCCGACCGTGAACCCGAAGCGGTCGCCGATCTCGGCGAAGTAGTGGCCCATCGCCTCCTGGGCCATCGGGTCGCGCGGATCGACCTGCTCGATGGTGATCGCGGCGGCCCGCACCAGCAGGTCGGCCGTTGCGAGGGCCTCGTTGAGACGGTCGCGCTGCCGCTGCGTCAGCGGGTCGAGCAGCAGGTGGGCACGCTCCTCGGAGCGGCGCTCGAGGTCGTCCCACTGCTTGAGGCCGTCCTCGGTGAGCACCACCAGCCGGCGGCGACCGTCGGCCGGATCGCGGTCCATCGCGACGTACCCCTTGCTCTCCAGTGTCCGCAGCATCCGGCTGACGTAGCCGGAGTCGAGGCCGCCGAGGCGGGTCCTGAGGTCCTGCACTGTGGTGGCAGGGGCGGAGTCCGAGGTGGCGAGCCCGATCTCGTAGAGGATCCGGGCCGTGCCATAGGGGAGACCACTGCCGAGGAAGGAGTCCTCGAGCGCTCCCACCCGACGGACGTAGCTCATGTTGAACTTGCGCATCACCGAGGTGTCCACTGTCATATACCTGACTTTAGTCAGGTAAATCCGAGATTCCAAGGATGGCCCGAAAACCAGTTGTTCCGGTCTCGCCACCGGGCGAGAGTGGTGCGCCGAAGCCGAACGGAGAAGGGCCTCTATGACACCCGAACAGCCGAGCCGCATCACCGAGCATCCCGTTCCGGGCAGTGGCCCGTACGCCATCGCTGCAGGTCCGGATGATGCGCTCTGGTTCACCCTGGAAGGCAGCGCCGAGATCGGCCGCGTCGTTCCGGGAGGGTCTGCCGCCACGTTCCCGCTGGCAGCCGACTGCGGCCCGACGATCATCGCGCCCGGGCCGGACGGCGCGCTCTGGTTCACCGAGTATCGCGCCCACCGGATCGGCCGGATCACGGTCGACGGCGCGGTGAGCGAGCATGCGCTGCGGGAGTGTGGGCCGTACGGGATCGCAGCCGGTCCCGACGGCGCTATGTGGTTCACCGCGACCACCACGGACTCCATCGGACGCATCACCACTGACGGCACGGTCACCGAGTTTCCGCTCCCGATCACCGAGGCGTTCCCGTCGGCGATCGTGGCCGGCCCGGACGAGGCGCTGTGGTTCACGATGAACCGGGCCAACGCGATCGGCCGGATCGACCTGCGCGGCGAGGTGACCGTGCACGAGCTCCCCACTCCCGACGCGGCACCGGTCGGCATCACGCTCGGCCCCGACGGCGCGCTGTGGTTCGTCGAGATCGCGGCGGGCCAGATCGGCCGCATCACCGTCGACGGAAAGATCACCGAGCATCCCTTGCCCGACCGCGGCGCGCGCCCGCACGCCATCGTCGCCGGCGCCGATGAGCTCTGGTTCTCCGAATGGGGCGGCAACCGGGTCGGGTCGATCACCATGGCCGGGGTGATCGAGTCGGTCGCGCTACCGACCCCGAACTCGGAGCCTCATGGGCTCACCATCGGGTCGGACGGCGCGCTCTGGGTCGCCCTCGAGCACGGTGCGCTGGCTCGCGTCACGCTCAAATAGATGAAGGGCGAGGTTCAAACCTCCAGAGGTTGTCCCTCGGGTGGAGGTTTGAACCTCGCCATATGGGGTGAGCGACGGGGCTTGAACCCGCGACCCTCGCGACCACAACGCGATGCTCTACCAGCTGAGCTACGCCCACCATCGGCTCGAACAGCGCATGTTCGAGCCAGCAAGAATCATAGGGGAATCAGACCGGATCTGTGGAATCGGGGGTGGCCACCGGGTCGCCGAGGCCGGTGATCGAGGCCCCATGCCGGCCGGCGATCTCCTTCGCCACCTCGGAGTCCGGTCCGGGCATCGGCACGAAGACCGCCTCGCGGTAGTAGCGAAGCTCCTCGATCGACTCCTGGATGTCAGCCAGCGCGCGGTGGTTGCCGCGCTTGGGGGGAGCCGAGAAGTAGGCCCGCGGGAACCAGCGACGCGACAGCTCCTTGATCGAGGAGACGTCGACGTTGCGGTAGTGGAGGAATCCCTCCAGCTCGGGCATGTCGCGGGCGAGGAAGTTGCGGTCGGTGGCCACCGTGTTGCCGCCGAGCGGCGGCCGGGAGTCCTTGCCGCAGTGCTCCCAGATGTACGCCAGGACCTGCTCCTCCGCCTCGCGCATCGGCACACCGTTCTCGAGCTCGACCAGCAGGCCGGACTTGGTGTGCATGTCGCGTACGAAGTCGTCCATCTGCTCCAGCGCTTCGGCCGGGGGCTTGATGATGATGTCGACCCCGTCGCCGAGCACGTTGAGATCGAAGTCGGTGACGAGGGCTGCCACCTCGATGAGCGCATCGTGCTCGAGGGACAGCCCGGTCATCTCGCAGTCGATCCAGACCAGACGTTCGTTCAGTGAAGCCACGGAGAGCACCATAACGCCGCTGCTCAACGGCTTCGCGGAGGGTTAGGAGACGATGTGATAACGGTTCCCATGGCGTGGTTTCAGCATGCGCTCAGGAGACCGACCTATGTTGGCTCCATGAGCACGGATTCAGCCAGCAGCCACTCGCGCAAGGAGAAGCGTGAGGCACGCGCTGCCAAGGCCGCCGCGGAGCTGGAGGCTCTGCGCAAGAAGCAGGCCCGCAAGTCGATCCTCACCGTCGGGGCGGTCGTCGTCGCCATCGCGGTGATCATCGGTGGTCTCGTCTGGTTCAGCCTGAACCGGTCCGGGGACAGCAAGGTCACCGCGGTCGACGCCGGCAGCAGCGAGCACGGCCTGGTGATCGGTCCCGACGACGCGCCTCACAAGGTCGTCATCTACGAGGACTTCCTGTGCCCCTACTGCGCTGAGTTCGAGGCCGCGTCCCGCGACGATCTCGCCGAGCTGGCCGCCGACGGCAAGGTCCAGGTCGACTACCGCCCGTTCGTTCTCCTCGACCAGGTCGGCCCCTACTCGATGCTCGCCACCTCGGCCTTCGCAGTCGTCCAGGAGGAGGCCGGCGACGAGGTCGCCAAGACCTTCCACGACCTGCTCTTCGAGAACCAGCCCAGCGAGTCCGGCCCGTTCCCGAAGGCTGCCGATCTCGTCGACCTCGCCGTGGAGGCCGGCGCCGAGGAGTCCGCCGTCAAGGACCGCATCGAGAACCTCGACGGCAAGGCCTGGGCCGACGCCGCCACCAAGGCCGCCGCCGACGACGGCGTCCAGGGCACTCCGACCGTCCTGCTCGACGGAGAGCAGTTCCAGGACGGCAACACCGTCCAGGAGTACGCGG
>JALZDD010000366.1 GCA_030862715.1 Actinomycetota bacterium
CCCTCGGCCGTCGCATCATCCACCTGGACCCGTCCCGCGGCTTCGCC
The DNA here is from genome assembly GCA_030862715.1 of Actinomycetota bacterium. The sequence goes on from JALZDD010000366.1 coordinate 48, forward strand.
GCCGAGTCGGTCGCCGCCTCGGTGCTCTACTCCACGGCGTACATCTGGGAGGCCCCGATCTCGACCACCCACACGATCACGTCATCGATCATGGGTGTCGGCGCGACCAAGCGGTTCTCCGCGGTCCGCTGGGGCGTCGCGAAGTCCATCGTCATGGCGTGGATCTTCACCTTCCCCGCCGCCGGTGGTGTCGCGGCCCTGACCTACCTGCTCTGCCACTTCGTTTTCCAGCTGCCGTAGAAGCAACTCGGGCCGAGTCGGCGCATCCGACCCCTCTCGCTCGCCTCGCTTCGCGAGACGCGGGGTCAGATGCGCCGACTCGGCTTCACCAGATTTAGCCGAAGCGGCCGGAGATGTACGCCTCGGTGTCGGGGTTGTCCGGCTTGGTGAACATCTGCTTGGTGGGGTTGAACTCCACCAGACGGCCCGGCTGGCCGGCTGCCTTCAGGTTGAAGAAGCCGGTGTCGTCGGAGACGCGGGCGGCCTGCTGCATGTTGTGGGTGACGATCACGATCGTGTAGTCGGACTTCAGCTCGTGGATGAGGTCCTCGATCGCGGCGGTCGAGATCGGGTCGAGAGCCGAGCACGGCTCGTCCATGAGCAGCACCTCCGGCTGGACCGCGATCGCGCGGGCGATGCAGAGCCGCTGCTGCTGACCACCGGAGAGGCCCATCCCGGGCTTGCCGAGACGGTCCTTGACCTCGGTCCACAGGTTGGCTCCACGCAGCGCCTTCTCCACGATCGAGTCCGCCTCGGACTTCTTGATCCGCTTGGCGTTGAGCCTGTTGCCGGCCAGCACGTTGTCGTAGATCGACATCGTCGGGAACGGGTTGGGCCGCTGGAAGACCATGCCGACCTTGCGGCGTACGGCCACGGGGTCGACGTTCGGCCCGTAGATGTCCTGGCCGTGGATCGAGATCTTCCCCTCGACGTAGGCGCCGGGGATGACCTCGTGCATCCGGTTGAGGGTGCGCAGGAAGGTCGACTTGCCGCAGCCCGACGGCCCGATGAAGGCGGTCACCGACTTCGGCTTGATGGACATGGTGACGTCCTCGACGGCCTTGAAGTCGCCGTAGAAGATGCTGGTGTCCTTGACTTGGATGGACATGTGTTTCTCCTAGCGCCCGGTCTTGGGGGCGAAGATCGTGCCGACGATACGGGCGATGAGGTTGAGGACCATGACGAGGATGAAGAGCACCAGTGCTCCACCCCAGGCGTACTCGACGCCCTTCGCCGTGGCCTCGGACAGCTGGGTGTAGATGAAGACCGGCACGGTCATCATCGGGCTGTCATCGAAGGCGTTGGTGTTCAGGTTCGGGTTGAAGCCCGAGGCGACCAGCAGCGGCGCTGTCTCGCCGATCACGCGCGAGATCGAGAGCACGACACCGGTGACGATGCCGCCGATCGCAGTCGGCAGCACCATCTTGGTGATGGTGCGCCACTTCGGCACCCCGAGGGCGTACGCAGCCTCGCGCAGGTCGTCGGGGACCAGCTTGAGCATCTCCTCGGTCGATCGGACGACGGTCGGGATCATCAGCAGCGAGAGCGCGACACCGCCGCCGAAGCCGAAGCGCGTGCCCGGCCCCATGAGCAGGGTGAAGAGCGCGAACGCGAACAGGCCCGCGACGATGGACGGGATGCCGGTCATGACGTCGACCAGGAAGGTGATCGTCTTGGCGAGGCGGTTGCCCTTGCCGTACTCGATCAGGTAGATCGCGGTCATGATGCCGATCGGGATCGAGATCACCGCAGCGATGCCGGTGACGATCAGGGTGCCCATCAGTGCGTGGTAGAGACCACCCTGCTCGTCGCCGGTGACCGAACGCATCGAGTACGTGAGGAACTCCGGGCTGAGGGTCGCGGCGCCCTTGGCGACCACCGTGTAGACCAGCCAGATCAACGGGATGACCGCGACGGCGAAGGCCGTCCACACCAGCCCGGTGACGAGCTTGTCGGTGGCCGAGCGCCGGTTCTCCACCAGCAGCGCCCACAGCGGGTAGCCGATCAGGAACCCGAGCGCGCCGATGACCGCTGCCCCGACGATGCTCACGCCGAGGACGAGCGCCAGGCCGCCGAGAGCGACGGCTGCGACGCCGACCAGCCATTGGGCGCCTCGCGGGAGCGTGGCGTGGGAGAGCTTCGTCTCCTCGTTGGAGAGGTCGGTATTGCTCACTTGGCCCTCCCTCGGGCGACGATCCAGCGGGCGAGTGCGTTGACCAGGAAGGTGAACGCGAACAACACGAGGCCGGTCGCGATCAGCACGGAGAGTCGGTCGGGCGTGCTCTCCTTGTAGCCCTGGGCGATGTGCGCCGCGATGGTCTGCGGGTTGTTGGTGCCGATGATGAACAGCGAGATGAGGACCTTCGGCGAGACGATCATCGCGATCGCCATGGTCTCGCCGAGAGCCCGGCCGAGGCCGAGCATGACCGCGGAGACCATGCCGGAGCGGGCGTAGGGGAATACCGCGTAGCGGATCATCTCCCAGCGCGTCGCGCCGAGCGCCAGCGCCGCCTCCTCGTGCAGTCGCGGCGTCTGCGCGAAGACCTCGCGGCAGATCGAGGTGATGATCGGCAGGATCATCACGGCCAGCACGATCGATGCGGTGAACAGCGTACGGCCGTTGCCGGAGGGCTGGCCGTCGAAGAACGGCAGCCACGCCAGGTTCTCGGAGAGCCAGGCATGGGCCGGCACCAGGTACGGACCGAGCACCACCGCACCCCACAGGCCGAAGACGACCGACGGGACCGCGGCGAGCAGGTCGATGACGTACGCCACCGGGGTTGCGATCCGCCGCGGGGCGTAGTGGCTGATGAAGAGCGCGATCGCCACGCTGAAGGGGACCGCGACGATCAACGCCAGAACAGCGGCGTACATGGTGGCGTACAGCAGCGGCACGACCAGGCCCAGGAACGAGCCCTGGCCGGCGTAGTGCTGCTCGTCCACGTTGAAGCCCGGGATGCCCTCGATGCCCAGGAAGATGAAGACGGCTGCCAGCGCCACCAGAATCAGAGTGGCGGCGGTGACGGCGAGGCCTCGGAAGACGACATCACCCACCGAGCCACGGCCGGAGGAGAGCTCCGACTTCGGGTCAACGCCAGGGTCGGCGCCGGGGTCAGCGGCGACAGTCACAAGGCATTCCTCGACTTTCTTGTTTGGGTTCTCAAGACAGCCGTACGGGCGGCGGCCGCAGCCACCGCCCGAACGGCGATCAGATCAGACGTACCGGCACTTACTTGATGCCGCCGACCAGCTCGAGAGCCTTGTCGGCGGTCTCACGGTCGAGCGGCGCGGAGCCGGCCTCCTCGGCGGCGACCTCCTGGCCCTCCTCGGAGAGGATGTACTCCAGGTAGCCCTTCACGTTGGCCGCGTCCTCGGCGTTCTCGTAGGTCGGGCAGGCCAGCAGGTAGGACACCAGCACGACCGGGTAGACGCCGGCCTCGGTGGTGGTCCGGGCGACCTCGACGGCCATGTCGTTGTCGCTGGTGCCGACCGGCTTCGAGGCGGCCAGGATCTTCGCAGCGGCCTCAGCGGTCGGCTCGACGAAGTCCTCGCCGACCTTGACCTTGACGGTGGCGAGGTCGTTCTCGCGCGCAGCCGACTCGTCCATGAAGCCGATGTAGCCGGCACCCTGCATGGCGGTCACGACACCGGAGGTGCCGTCGCCGCCCTCGCCACCCTTGATCGAGGCGGGCCACTCACCGGAGGGCTCCTCGGCCCAGCCACCAGCGGCCGCGAGGTACTCGGTGAAGTTCTCCTGGGTGCCGGAGTCGTCAGAGCGGTGGACCGGGGTGATCGCAGTGTCCGGAAGCTTGGCGTCCGGGTTGGTCGCGGCGATCGCCGGGTCGTTCCACTTGGTGATCTTGCCCGCGAAGATGTCGGCGATCGTCTTGGCGTCGAGGTTGAGCTCGTCCACGCCCTCGACGTTGAAGACGACGGCGATCGGCGAGACGTAGCCCGGGACCTGGATCGGGTCCGCGCCGCACTGCTCCTTGGCCTTGGTCAGCTCGCCCTCGTCGTCGTTGAGAGCGGAGTCGGTGCCGGCGAAGAGGTAGCCGCCGGTGATGAAGCCCTCACGACCCGAGCCGGAGCCCACGGGCTCGTAGACGACGCTGAGGTCGGGGTTGGCGTCCTGGATGCCGGCGACCCATGCCGCCTGGCCCTTTTCCTGCGAGGAGGCTCCGCCACCCTTGATGGTGCCCGAGAGGGTGCCTTCCCCGTCGCTGCCGCTGTTCTGCTCGTTGGCAGCGCCGCAGGCGCTGATCGCAAGAGCAAGGGCCGCAGCCGTGATGCCCGGGACGAGTGCCCGGCGCAGCGAGGTGGTGTTCACGCAAGTCTCCTGATTGATGATGCAGTCGATTCGGAGTTGTCGCGATGACCGTAAGGAGCCGAGGTGGACGGGAAACTCGGTGAAGGTGAACACAGCCTGAACGAGGAACACAGAGTCGGTGGCAAATCAGTGTCAGTTCCGGGCACAGGAGATGAACAGGCAGGCCTCAAGCCTCTGTTAGACCTGAAATGCCTCAACAGCTTGCACTTCACCTGCGCGCACATGCAGCACCATCAGCTCGCCCTTCGCCAGCTTCGGGTCCCGCATGCCAAGCCCGTCGAAGACCCACGGCAGCACCGGTCGGTGCGTGCAGATCACCGTCGGCACGGCCAGGTCACGCAGGGTGTCCGCGGCCAGGGCCGACACGCTACCTTCCTCCGCGCCCTCCTCGCTCAGCAGTCTCATCTGCTCAGACGCGATGCCGGCGAGCCCGGCGTACGGCGCGACGGACTGCGTGCAGCGGACGCTCGGCGAGGTGATCACCCGGCGGATGTCGTAGGCCATCAGCAGGCCGGCCAGGGTGACCGCCTGGGTCCGGCCGGTGTCGTCGAGCGGACGCTCCTGGTCTGCACCGGACCAGGCCGAACGGCCTACGGACGAGGCGTGACGGAGGACCACGAGGGGCGTGGTGGGGTGGCGTACGTCCTCGGCCTGCTGCAGCGTCGCCCGATCGTGCGGGTAGGTGAGCCGGTTGCGCGCCTTCTCCACCGACAGCCACTCGACCTCGTCGATCTCGTCGTTGATCAGGTAGCTGTCGACATCGTCGTCGGCGCCGGCAGCGGTGCGGCCGACCCAGTAGTGGACCACCTTCTGGCCCGCCTCGACGGGATAGCGCTGCGGCGCGAGCGGGCGGCCGAGCGCGACCCGCAGGCCCGTCTCCTCGCGCACCTCGCGGATCGCGGCCACCGGCACCGTCTCGCCGGGGTCGACCTTTCCCTTGGGGAAGGACCAGTCGTCGTACTTGGGCCTGTGGACCAGTGCCACCTCCGGAAGGTCGTCGTGCTCGCGAAAAACGACTACGCCGGCGGCCGGGATCTCGGGCATGCGCACAGGGTATGTCGAGAAGGTGGCTGGTTCGTCTAAGGTTCGTCGGGATGCTCCGCACCCCCCAGCTTCTCGACCGCCCCAGGACATGGGCAGGCCGAACATCCCGAGTCGTACGCGCCCACCCCTTGTTGACCATCGCGGTGGGCGTCGTCGTCGTTGCGCTCGTGATCTTCCTGGCCCGGGCGTGGGCGGCCCGAGGCGGAGATCTCGACGAGGCGTTGCGCCTTGCTCCCGCCGAGGCGACGCGGGTCTCCTTCACCCACTGGACGGGCATCCGCGAGAGCGTCGGCGCCGACCTCGATGCCGACTCCACACCGGAGGAGGTCCACGAGATGATCGACGAGGCCTACACGAAGGACCTCACCTCGACCTCGGTGCTGCCCGATGCCTCCGGGCTGCTGCAGCAGCACTTCGGCTGGTCACCCGCGACCCTCGACTGGGAGCTCTACACCCAGTCGACCGAGGGAGCGCTCATGGTCGGGCACCTCGAGGACATGGACGCCGACCATCTCGTCGAGCAGCTCACCTCGATGGGGTTCACGGCCCCCAAGGACGACCCCGCGGACGGCGGCGTCTGGGACGGCACCCTGGTCCCCTTCTCCAGCTTCACCGACTCCGGGATCGACTCGACGATCAGCCCGCAGCTCACCTACATCGCCTTCCTGCCCGAGCAGGACCTCATCCTGGCCTCGGACGGCCGGCGCTACCTGGGCGACCAGGTCGAGAGCCTCGGCGACGGCGACCTGCACGAGCCGATGACCGACGCCGCAGACCGGCTCGGAGACCCTCTCTCGGCGTTCGTCTACGACGGCGAATTCACCTGCACCGAGATCGGTCTCGGCGGCGCCTCGGCCGCCGACCAGGACCAGGCCGACGGGCTCGTCGACGCCGCCGGCGACATCAACCCGATCGCGGGCTTCGCCATGGCGGCCGAGTCGAACGGGGACGTACGTGTCGCGATGTCGTTCGAGAACGACGACCAGGCGCGTACGAACGCCGACACCCGCGCCAAGCTCGCCGTCGGCCCGGCGCCCGGCCAGGGCGGCACGTTCGACGAGCGGTTCGAGCTCGGGAAGGTCGCGGCCGAGGACGAGGTCGTCACCATGCAGCTGAAGCCGAAGGACGGCACCGCCGTGCTCTCCGACCTGGCGAACGGGCCGCTGCTCTTCGCGACCTGCTGACGTCCTTAGGGGATGATCCCGAGGATGCGGTCGATCTCCTCCTGGGAGAGGTGATCGTCGGACTCGCTGGCGGCGACGATGAGATTGGTCGTGAGCTCGACCTCGAGGAGCAGCTCGGGATCTTCCAGCGTCACATCGAACTGATCAGCCACGCCCGCCGCCTCCTCACGTCACGCTCAAAAAACTCGTCTTCACATCATCGCCCAGTCTCGGTGGATCTGCGCGCTGATCCACCAAGAACCATCAAAAGTTGTCACATCAAGCGTGACACAGAAGCCTGAGAGGGCTCCAATCAGACCACGAGGCCCCAGCCGAACGGCTGGGGCCTCGTTGCAGATGATCATTGTCGGCAGGTGCCGAACCCGAGATCGCCTTAGCTACTCATAGAGCCTTGTTTCAGAGAGGGCGAACGTTCTCCGCCTGCGGGCCCTTCGGACCCTGAGTGACGTCGAACTCGACCTTCTGGTTCTCGTCCAGCGACTTGTAGCCGTTGGTCTGGATCGCAGAGTAGTGAACGAAGACGTCGTCGCCGCCGTCCTCCTGCGCAATGAAGCCGAAACCCTTCTCGGCGTTGAACCACTTAACGGTGCCCTGAGCCATCTGCTCGTTACTCCTTAGTCGGGGCGAGAGGCCACCAGGTTCGGTAGCCCCGCATCAGGGGCGGGTGACACGTCGCTCCGACCTGTGTTCCCGGACCGGGGTCCGGGCGGGCACAGAGCAGAAACGCCGTTGGATCACAAACTCCGCAGGCGTCAGACCTTCTGGAACTTGCACCTGTTGCGGGAGTGACACTAGCAAGTCACGCGCCTGTGCGAACCCCCCTTGACCGATCGTTTTACGCGCGAAGCGGTGAAGGTTGC
>JALZDD010000394.1 GCA_030862715.1 Actinomycetota bacterium
TCGGGCGACCCGTCGCGCAGGATGACGTACGCCACCACGGCCTGCCCCGTGTCGGGGTCGGTCGCACCGACGACCGCCGCCTCGGCGACGTAGGGGTGCGAGACCAGCGCCGACTCGATCTCGGTCGTGGAGAGCCGGTGTCCGGACACGTTCATCACGTCGTCGACACGGCCCAGGACCCAGACGTCGCCGTCCTCGTCCTTCTTCGCGCCGTCTCCGGCGAAGTAGAACCCTTGGTCCTTGAACCGCGACCAGTAGGTGTCGATGTAGCGCTGGTCGTCGCCCCAGATCGTACGCAGCATCGACGGCCACGGCTGGGTCAGCACGAGGTAGCCCCCGGCGCCGTTCGGGACCGAGACGCCGTTGTCGTCGACCACGTCGGCGCCCACACCCGGCAGGGCCTTCATCGCCGAACCCGGCTTCCCGTGGGTGACCCCGGGGAGCGGCGAGATCATGATCGCGCCGGTCTCGGTCTGCCACCAGGTGTCCACCACGGGCACCTTCGAGCCACCGATGACGTCGCGATACCAGATGTAGGCCTCGGGGTTGATCGGCTCACCGACGGACCCGAGCAGGCGGACCGAGGAGAGGTCGCGGGCGTCCGGGATGGCGCGCCCCTGCTTCATGAACGTCCGGATCGCGGTCGGCGCGGTGTAGAAGATCGTGACGCCGTACTCCTCGATGATCTGCCACCAGCGACCCTTCTCCGGGAAGTCCGGGGTGCCTTCGTAGAGCACTTGGGTGGCGCCGTTGGCCAGCGGCCCGTAGACGATGTAGGAGTGGCCGGTGATCCAGCCGATGTCGGCGGTGCACCAGTAGACGTCGGTCTCGGGCTTGAGGTCGAAGACCTCCCAGTGCGTGAACGCAGCCTGGGTGAGGTAGCCGCCGGTGGTGTGCAGGATCCCCTTCGGCTTCCCGGTGGTCCCGCTCGTGTACATGACGAAGAGCGGGTGCTCGGCGTCATGCGCCACCGGAGTGTGCTCGGTCGACGCCGACGACACGACATCCGACCACCACTTGTCGACCGAGTCGTTCCAGTCGACGTCCTGGCCGGTGCGCTTGACCACGAGTACGTTCTCGACCAGCCCGGGCTGGGTCGCCTCGACCTTCGTGACCGCCTCGTCCACGGCGGGCTTGAGCGCCGAGGGTGCGCCACGGCGGTAGCCGCCGTCCGAGGTGACGATCAGCTTCGCGCCGCAGTCGACGACGCGGGTCGCGAGAGCGTCGGCGGAGAAGCCACCGAAGATGACGGTGTGGATTGCGCCGATCCGCGCGCAGGCCAGCATCGCGATGACGGCCTCGGGGATCATCGGCATGTAGATCGCCACCCGGTCGCCCTTGCCGACCCCGAGCGCCTCGAAGGCGTTCGCGGCCCGGGAGACCTCGTCCTTGAGTTCGGCATAGGTGATGGTCCGCCTGTGCTTTGAATCAGGCTCAGTGTCGGCAGGCTCGCCGACCCAGTGGATCGCGACCCGGTCGCCGAGCCCGGCCTCGACGTGGCGGTCGACGGCGTTGTAGGCGACGTTGATCTCGCCACCCTCGTACCACTTCGCGAACGGCGGGTTGTCCCAGTTCAGGACGCGATCGAACGGCTTGGACCAGGTGAGCCGTTCAGCGGCGGCCGCCCAGAACGCGTCGCGATCCGCGGCAGCGGTGTCGTACGCATCGGCCTTGACGTTGGCAGCGGCGGCAAGCTCGGCAGGCGGCTCGAACCGGCGCTTCTCGTGCAGCAGGTTGGACAGGGTCTCGTCGCTCACAGTGACTCCTACGTACGAAAAATGTGTGGCTCAAGCCACAGGGTAGTGCGGGGGAAAGAATGATGGCGGGCCGTCGTACAACACCACGTGTACGACGGCCCGCCGTGAGGGATCAGTGCGTGATCGCCTTCTCCGAGCCGGCGCCGGTGAGGGCGCGCACCTCGAGCTCGACGTAACGCTCAGCGGTCTCCGGCTCCTTCGACGTCACCGTGCCCAGCCAGCCCAGGAAGAACCCGAGCGGGATGGAGATGATGCCGGGGTTCTCCAGGGGGAACCAGGAGAAGTCCACGCCGAGCGGGAACAGCGAGGCGGAGATCGTCTCGCCCGTCACCGCGTCCACGGCCGTCTTGCCGGAGACGACCGGCGAGAAGAAGACCAGACCGACACAGGAGATCAGGCCGCCGTAGATGGACCAGGTCGCGCCGCGGGTGTTGAAGCGCGCCCAGAACATGTTGTAGATGATCGCCGGCAGGTTCGCCGAGGCGGCGACCGCGAAGGCCAACGCCACGAGGAACGCGATGTTCAGCGACTGCGCTGGGATGGCCAGCAGGATCGCGATCAGACCGATGCCCGCCGCGGCCCAGCGCGAGACCTTCATCTCCTCCTTCTCGGTGGCCTTGCCACGCTTGATCACCGAGTTGTAGATGTCGTGGGCGACGGAGACCGATGAGGTCAACGTCAGACCCGCGACCACGGCGAGGATCGTGGCGAAGGCGACCGCGGCGATGAGCGCCAGCAGTACGGCGCCACCGACGGAGCCTTCACCGCCACCGACCTCCTGGGCGAGCAGCGGTGCCGCCAGGTTGCCGGCCTTGTCCAGGGTGGTCGGGTCGACCAGCGCGGCCGCACCGAAGCCCAGGACCAGGGTGAACAGGTAGAAGACGCCGATCAGGGCGATCGCCCACAGCACCGACTTGCGGGCATCCGCCGAGGTCGGGACGGTGTAGAAGCGGATCAGGATGTGCGGCAGGCCGGCGGTGCCGAGCACCAGGGCGAGTCCGAGCGAGACGAAGTCCAGCTCGCTGGTGAAGCTCAGGCCGTACTTCAGCCCGGGCTGGAGGAAGGCGTCGCCCTTGCCCGAGGCGTCGGCTGCGGAGCCGAGCAGCTCGGAGAGGTTGAAGCCGAACTGGGCGAGCACCAGGATCACGATCAGCGCCGAGCCGGTCATCAGCAGGACGGCCTTGACGATCTGGACCCAGGTGGTGCCCTTCATCCCGCCGACGGTGACGTAGAAGATCATCAGCGCGCCGACGAACAGGATCACGATGTTCTTGACGAGCTGGTCCTCGACCCCGAGCAGCAGGGCCACCAGGGCACCCGCACCGACCATCTGGGCCAGCAGGTAGAAGATCGAGACGACGACCGTGGAGGTCGCCGCGGCCAGGCGGACCGGGCGCTGCTTCATCCGGTACGCCAGCTGGTCGGCCATCGTGTAGCGACCGGAGTTACGCAGCACCTCCGCGACCAGCAGCAGCGCCACCAGCCAGGCGACGAGGAAGCCGATCGAGTAGAGGAACCCGTCATAGCCGGACAGGGCGATCGCGCCGGAGATGCCGAGGAACGACGCCGCCGACATGTAGTCGCCGCCGATGGCGAGACCGTTCTGGAAACCGGAGAAGCCGCGGCCACCGGCGTAGTAGTCGGCCGCGGTCTTCGTCTGCCGGCTCGCCCAGAAGGTGATGCCGATCGTGATCGCGACGACCGCGAGAAAGAGGACCGTGGTGAGGATCTGGCTGCCATCCATCAGAGCTGCCTCTTCTCGATCTCGTATTCCTCGTCGAGCTTCCGAGCCAGCGGGTCGAGGTGCTTGTTGGAGTAGTTGGCGTAGAGGTAGGCGATGCCGAACGTGGTCGCGAACTGCAGGAGCCCGAAGACCAGCGCGACATTGATGTTGCCGATGAGCTTGGTGTTCATGAAGTCCTCCGCCCAGTTGGAGCAGAAGACGTAGAGGAGGTACCAAACCAGGAAGGCCACCGTGGCCGGGAATACGAACTTCCGGTACGCCGACCGCAGAGCGCGAAACTCTGCCGTGGCGTGCAATCTGTCGTAGACCGGGTCGTGCCGGTGGGCTTGGTCGTGCGCTTCTTCGCTCACGGTCGAACCCTTTCGTTGACGAGGCCGTCAACCGTGGGGGTGGATGACGGACGACGTGTGATCGCAGTCACATTAGGGGCC
>JALZDD010000412.1 GCA_030862715.1 Actinomycetota bacterium
GCTACACCCTCGCCTTCGGCGGCCTGCTGCTCCTCGGCGGTCGCCTCGGCGACGTCTTCGGCAGGCGGCGTATGTTCGTCGTCGGCCTCTCCGTCTTCACCCTCTTCTCCCTGGCCGGCGGGCTCGCACCGACCGACGATCTGCTCGTCATCGCCCGCGCCCTGCAGGGCTTCGGTGCCGCGATCGCCGCGCCGCAGGTGCTCGCCCTGCTGACCACGTCGGCGAAGGACGAAGCGGGCCGCGCCCGGGCGATCGCGCTCTTCGCGGCCGTCTCCTCCAGCGGTGCCTCGATCGGGCTGATCCTCGGCGGCATCCTGACCGACATCGCGTCGTGGCGCTGGACGCTGTTCATCAACGTACCGATCGGGCTCGTCGTGCTCGCCCTCGTCGGCCGCCTCGTCGCCGAGACCGCCCCGCGACCGGGACGCTTCGACATCGTCGGCGCCGTGACCGCCACCGGTGGTGCGGCCGCGATCGTCTGGTCGCTGATCGGCGCACCTGAGCACGGCTGGACCTCCGCGCGCACCATCGGCGGGATCGCGGTCGGCCTGCTCCTGCTGGTCGCCCTCGTGCTCACCGAGCGCCGGGTCGCCCACCCGTTGCTGCAGCTCCACCTCTTCAACAGCCACCGCCGCGTCGCCGCGTTCATCGCCGCGGTCGGGCTGGTCGGGGCTCAGTTCGCGACGTTCTATCTGACCGTGATCTACCTGCAGGGCGTCCTGGGCATGGGGCCGCTCGCCTCCGGGCTGGCGTTCCTGCCGCTCACCCTGATGATCTTCGCGATGTCGCGGGTGGCGCCTCGGATCGCGGCCCGGATCGGGATGTCGCGGGTGCTGGTCCTGGGCGCCACCGGCCTCACGGTGTCGTTCCTGTGGCTGAGCACGCTCTCGGAGACCAGCACGTACGCCGGCGCCGTCCTGGCTCCGTTCCTCCTCAACGGCGCCTTCGCCTCGCTCGTCTTCACCTCCACCACGGCCCTCGGCCTGGAGGGTGTCGACGCCGCGCACGCCGGCTCGGCCTCGGGTCTGGTGCAGACCATGCAGCAGCTCGGCGGTTCGATCGGGCTGGCCGTGATCGCCTCGGTCTACGTCGCCAACGGCACCCCGGGCGAGGTCGTCCCGGGGATGCGCGAGGCCTTCTACGCCGCGGCCGCCCTGGGCGCGCTCGGCGTCATCGCCTCGCTCACCGTGGTGCTCCGCCGACCCTCCGGAACGCGGTCGTTCGCTCCCGGGCGAGCAGCGGTCGAGATCGACTGATTCATCGCGCACGGAGGCCCCTCGGGATGAGTCACCTGGGCTATGGCGCAAGGGGATTCCCGGTGCTCCACTGAACCATGGGGGGTATCAGTTTCAGGCGCACCCGACGCGCACTCGGCGCCGGCGTCATCGCAAGCATCCTGGTCGTCGCGGGGTTGGCTTCGGCCGGCCCCGCGACGGCTGCCAACCCGGTCACTCCGGGCAACTTCACCGGCTTCGGCTTCGACCAGTGCCAGGCACCGTCACAGACCGCGATGGACCAGTGGTGGAAGGCCTCGAACTTCACCGGCGTGGGCATCTACATCTCCGGCAGGTCACGTGCCTGCCGCACCCAGACGCACCTCTCGGCCACCTGGGTGCGCAACCAGCAGGCGCGTGGCTGGCGGCTGCTGCCGATCACGCTCGGCCCGCAGGCGTCGTGCAACCCGCGCTACCCGCGCTACGGCGACGACCCGCGGATCAATCCGGACCCGACCAGCCAGTACGCCGCGGCCCGGCGCCAGGCGATCAATGAGGCCAACACCGCGGTCACCGCGGCCAAGGGCTACGGGATCGCGGCCGGCAGCACGATGTTCTACGACCTCGAGGCCTTCGACCTCACCAACCGGGTCTGCCGCGAGTCGGCGATGTGGTTCATCTCCGCGTGGAGCTACCGGATCAAGGTGCTCGGCTACCGCTCCGCGATGTACTCCAGCGCGGCATCGGGGATCAAGGCGATCTACGACGTCTGGCGAGCCCAGCCGAGCGGGTTCACCTATCCCGCCGATCTGTGGATCGCCGACTGGGACGGCCGCGCGAACACCTCGACGACGTACATCCCGGACTCGGTGTGGAGCGACCACGACCGCGTCAAGCAGTATCGCGGCGGCCACGACGAGACCCACGGTGGCGTCACGATCAACATCGACTCCGACTATCTCG
>JALZDD010000419.1 GCA_030862715.1 Actinomycetota bacterium
CGTCGCCTGCTGAGCTGCGCGCGCTCTTCGGATGGGAGATCACTGCATGAACGACACCGACACGCCTTCGAAGGTCGCCGCCTACAGCGTCGTCCCGGGCGACATGTACGACTGGTCCGACATGGCCGGCGGCGGCGCGCTCCCTCGTGGACCGGTCCTGACCCGGTTCGCCGTCGCGACGGCAACCGGTGCCTCCCACCTGCTCGTCGTCGGCCCGCACGACCTCGACCTGCTCGACGCGGTCGTCGACCTCGCCGCGACGACGACCGTCGTCCTCCGGACACATTCCGATGCGGGGCTCGTCTCCGAGCGGTACGCCGGCCGGTCCGTCGACGTCGTCTGCGGCGATCTGCGGTCTTGGACCCCCGATCGGCCGGCCGACGCCGTGATCGCGCTGGACGGGTTCGGACGGGTCGCGACGATCGACACGGACCCGGCGGACTGGCACGCGATCTCCGAGCACCTCGCCGGCCTCGCGACGGCTGACTCTCGTCTGGCGCTGGTCGTCCCCAACCCGGGATCCCCGCTCGCCCAGCTCAGGGCCGTCACCCCCGAAGCATCCAACGAGAATGCCGACTGGTCCTTCCCGGTCCATGACCGGGCGAACCCGCTGAGCCTGGCGGAGGCGAGCGCACGGTTCGGCGGTCGCGGATACACGCTGTGGCCCGACGTCGGCTCGCCTACCCTGGCCGCCGTTCCCGAAGCCTGCTCGGTGGCGCTCGCGGTCGCTCACGGCCGGCCCTCCGACACCTCGACGCTGCGCGAGATTCAGCCTGCTCTGGGCCAGGCGCTGGACGCGTTGGGAGCCGCGGCGGCTGCCGGCGGTTGGCTGGTCACGCGAAGCGCGGACCCGATCTCGCCTGTCGTCGGTGTCGACCGGACCGGTGACGAGACGTCCTGGACCGCTGCCGAGCGGTCCTGGCTGGTCGAGGCGATGCGGGAGTCGGCACGCCGGGACGCCTCGGGCCTTCGCCGCCACGTACGCCAGCTGTACGACGCGATCGCCGATGCCCCTGAGCGATGGTGCGGTCTTCAGGTCGACGAGATCGGCCTCGATGCCGGCGTCGTCGTCCCTGTCCACGAGTCGGCGGTGAAGCTCGGCGAGTCCGCCGACGAGATCCTCCTGGGGCTGCTGGACGAGCTGGCCGCGTTCCTCTGTGCCGCAGGGTGGCGCCACCCCTGGCCCGCCGGACGCGGCAGGGACGAGCTCACCGTCCTGCTCGCGGCGACCATCGATGTCGCGGTCACTCCCGCGGACGTACGCCAGGTACGTCAGCGGCGAGAGTCCGCGCTCTCCTCGACCGGCATGACCCCCGTGGTCGCAGGTCGGCAGGCGCCGCAGGACGCCGATCCGAGCGAGCTGCGGAAGCTGGCGGAGGAGAACGAGGCGCTGCGCGGTCAGGTGACCTGGTTCAAGCAGCAGATGCGGCAACGTCAGACGATGACCCACGAGGTTCGCACGGCAGCCCGACGCGACGTTGAGGCACTGAACGATCGCATCAAGGAGCTGGAGGGTCAGCTGAGCGCTCGGCAGGCCCCGCCCGTCAACCGAGTCGCCAAGCGCGTGTCAGCCGTGCCCGGGCGGGCGCGTTCCGGCTTCGGACGTGTGCCCGGGGCCCGGCGCGCGGCCCGCCTGCTCAGGAGGGTTCTCCGCAGGATCCGACGCGTGGCCAAGCGTTAGGACGTCAGCCGGTCACGCTTCGGTGGGCGTGGCCGGCACGAGCCGCAGGTGGATCTCGTCCGACCAGCCGAACTCGAGCTTCGCTGCCTCGGTCGCGGTGGGCTGAGGCACCCGCTCACAGAGCTCACGGGCGACGACGATCGGCTTGTGGTCGCGGCCGTCCAGCAACGACCACCGCGTCGTCTCACAGGCAGCGTGCTCGACCGCGGTGCTCCGCAACGTACTCACCGGCACGGTGATCAGGAAGACCCCGTCGCGGTCGGTCACGTCCAGGGAGACATCGAGGGGCTTCTCCGGGGTCGGCCAGGTGCGGAGGACCGCGCCGGTGGACTCCAACCGGGGACCGTCCGGGCCACGCAGGATCAGGTCCTCACCCTGCCACCACGCGTCGTGAACGACGGGACGGTCGGGCGTCGCGGTGATGACGAAGGAACCGTTCGGGTCGCGGGTGGCGTTCACCGCGCGCCCCTTCATCAGGGATCGAGAGCCGAGAAAGTCCGGATGCACCGGCAGCGGAGACGTACGTCCCTTCCGGGCCAGCTTCACCCGGGTCGGCACGATCTCCTCCATGGGCATGTCCAGTCCGGACTTCTCGAGGACAGCCTCGACGGGCACCGTCAGTCGCCACGGGGTGATGCCTCGCTCGCCCCGATCGCCGATCGTCAGCGGGTGAGTCACCACCGAACCGCTGCGGTCGGTGAGCGTCAGCTCCGCATGCTTGGGAGGAGTGCCTCGGAACGCGCCCCGGATCTCGATCTCGTCGCCGAGGTCCGTGGTGTGGTCCACCCATGCGTCCGGGAGATCACGAACGGTGACCCCGAAGCCCCCGGGCAGACGCCCTGGGCGACACCAGCGGTTGCCGATGCGGCGCCAGCCCTGCCACCGCTCCCGACCGTCTCCCGACGTCGTCACCTGGATCACGTCGCGGACGTCGCGGTTGCGGATGCTGATCATGAGGCGCCACTGGCGATCGCCGGCCAGTCGCGACGGGTCGATGCTCAGCTCGAGGGTGGACCTGTCCACCTGGCCGAACGGGATCGGCCGCGGACGGGCGACGTGATCCACCGGCACCTTGCCGCCGTTGGGACTCTCCAGCCACACCTTGAAGCGTGTCCGTGGCGCGAGCGCGAGGGTGTTGACGCCGATGTTGACCCGGACCGTGACCCGGGAGCCGCTCC
>JALZDD010000420.1 GCA_030862715.1 Actinomycetota bacterium
CACCTCCGCGGACGCCCACCTCTCGGTGATCTCGCTGCCGGTCCAGATCGGCAAGGAGGAGCCGGAGATCAACTGTCCGAGCACCCCGGTCGAGGTCCCGGAGAGCGGCAACGGCGCGCTGGTCGACGTCGCCGCCATCTGCCATGTGTGGACCGCCGACCCGGGCGACGCCGACGATCTCGACTTCACCGCCGAGGTCGGCGACGGGCTCGACGGGGTCGAGGTCAAGCCGGAGGACGGCGGCCTGCGGCTCACCGCCGAGCACGCCGACGCCGGTGCCCAGGGCGCCCTGGAGATCGGCGTCGAGGGCACGGACGCGACCGGCCAGCTCCTGGTCACAGTCATCGCGCTGCCGGCGCCCTCCCTCTCTCCGATCAAGCCCCTGCAGACCGAGGCCGGGAAGACGGTCGCGATCGACATCGCCGACTATCTGCAGACACCGGTGCCGTCGGAGTCTCAGGAGGTGGTGATCACCAAGCTCGACCCGATCGACAGCGAGTCGCCCGACATGGGCAAGGCCAGCGGTTCGAAGATCACCTTCAACACGCCGGAGGAGGGCTCCGGCCACTACCGCTACGCGATCGAGGTCAGCGACTCCGGCAAGGACTCCAAACGGGTCAGGACCAACGGCGTGATCGAGGTGGACGTCATCGACGTCCCCGGCGCGCCGACGGGGCTGCGTACGACCTCCGACTTCCTCTCCAACGTGGTCGCGCTGTCGTGGAACGCGCCGAAGGACAACGGCGACGACCCGATCCAGCGCTACGAGGTCGAGGCCAACGGCGACCACGTCCAGGACTGCCCGTCGACCTCGTGCCGGATCACCGGCCTGAAGAACGGCGTCGTCTACGACTTCCGCGTGCGCGCGGTGAACTCTGTCGGGCCGAGCCGGGAGTGGAGCAACTCGGCCGAGGGTGAGCCCGACGCCTATACCGGTCCGGTGCAGAACCTCCGCGTCACCCGACAGCGTGACCACCGGGTCGAGCTGAGCTGGGACAAGCCTGCCCCGTGCGACTGCTCGGACGTCCAGAAATACCGGATCAGCTGGCCGGGCGGCGGCATCAAGGACATCTCCGCAGGTCAAACGAGCTATCCCGCGTCGGTCAGCTCCAACGGCGACCCGGTGCAGTTCACCGTCGTGCCGCTCAACGACAAGGGCGTCAAGACCAACAAGGGCCCCTCCGCGACGGTCGAGGGGATGGGCGCCGGCAAGCCGGACACCCCGGCGACCCCGACCTTCCAGTGGAACGACACGGCCAACAACTCGGGCAAGTCGGTGACCGTCTCGTGGAGCCCGGTCGCGGCCAACGGCCCCGGACCGGTCACCTATGAGGTACGCCGCACCGGCGGCCCCGGCGAGAAGATCGTCTGCTCCTGGGTGACCGAGACCAGCTGCCGCGACGACGTCGCCAACGACGGCACGATCTACACCTACGCGGTCCGAGCCCGCAACGCGGAGGCGACCTCGCCCCGCGAGACCGGGTCGGGCGGCTCTCCGGAGGCGCACATCTCCAGCTACTCCGCGGGCGGCAAGGTCGAAGCGGCCGCGACGCCGGACGCGGTGTCCTTCGCCAGCGCGACCCCGACCGGCGCCAACGGCACGGCCGAGATCGTCTTCACTCCGCGTGCGTCCCACGGGAAGACCAACCGGGTCGAGTGCCTGCGCAACGGCTCCTCCTGCGGGAGCTGGACCTATCCGCCCGAGGGCGCCGGTCAGCAGACCAAGACGATCACCGGCTTCACCAACGGCAACTCGACGGCCGTCCAGCTGCGCGCCTGCAACGACTCCTCCGGCGGCACCGGCGCCGGCGCCTCGTGTGGCGCCTGGGCGTCGAAGAACGTGACCACCTACGGTCCGCTGGGCACGCCGTCGATCTCGGCGAGCGTCGACGGCAACAAGGTCAACTGGCGGGTCAGCTACAACCCCAACGGCAAGGCCGCGACCGTCACCGTGAAGCGTGGTGGCACCGAGGTCGCCCAGTTCGGCACCGGCACCGGCGCGGGCAGTCGCTCGGGCACGGACACCGCGCCCGAATGGAACACGTCCTACACCTACACCGTGACGATCAGCGACTCGCCGCGAGCGAGCAAGTCCGACTCGGTCACGGTACGGACCGACCCGCCGCCGGACCCGACACTCCAGGTCAACAAGGCAGGCGAGTGCAACGGCGCCGGCTGCCCGGATCCGGACGTGGCGTGTGGCGGCACCTGCTGGTACGTCGGCTCCACCATCACCGACCGTGCGTTCCCGGGCAAGACCTGGGAGTGCCGCACCAACTCGACGCAATCGCGATGGAACGTGACGATCGGCAACGACGGCACGGGCACGGGCAGCGGCCGTGGCTGGGTCGGCGCCAACACCCCGTTCACCGTCACCTGCACAACCTCCGGGCGACCCACCCTGACCAAGGCCGTAACGTGGTAGGAGAGAAGAAATGACCGTCACGACCGAGCAGGCTCGTTGGTTCCACGAGACCTTCGAGAAGCTTGCCGACAACGTCGAGAAGGCGGTGCTGGGCAAGCGCAACGTGATCCGCCTGGTGCTGACCGCGCTGCTCTCCGAGGGCCACCTGCTCCTCGAGGACTACCCGGGAACGGGCAAGACCCAGCTCGCCCGCGCGCTGGCCAACACGGTCCAGGGGTCGCACGCCCGCATCCAGTTCACGCCGGACCTGCTCCCGTCCGACGTCACCGGTGTGACCGTCTACGACCAGGGCAAGGGCGCCTTCGAGTTCCACCCGGGCCCGATCTTCCACTCGATCGTGCTGGCCGACGAGATCAACCGAGCGTCTCCGAAGACCCAGAGCGCGCTGCTCGAGGTCATGGAGGAGGGCCGGGTCACCGTCGACGGCGCCACCCGCGACGTCGGCCGCCCGTTCATGGTGATCGCCACCCAGAACCCGATCGAGCAGGCCGGGACCTACCGGCTGCCCGAGGCGCAGCTGGACCGCTTCCTGATGAAGACGTCGGTCGGCTACCCCGACCAGAACGCCACCGTCGAGCTGCTGATGAACTCCTCGGTCCGCGACCGCGCCACGCTGGTCACCCCGATCATCACCGCCCCGACGGTCACGCAGATGGCCGAGATGGCCGACCAGGTCTACATCGACCAGGCGATCGTCGCCTATGTCTCCGCGCTGGTCGACGAGTCACGTCGGCACAAGCACGTACGCCTCGGAGCCTCCATGCGTGGCTGCCTCGCCCTGGTGCGCACCGCCAAGGTGTGGGCGCTCGCCGAGGGCCGCTCCCAGGTGCTGCCCGACGACATCAAGTCGCTCGCCGAGCCGGTGCTCTGCCACCGCCTGATCCTCGACCCGGAGGCCATGTTCAACGGCGTCACGGTCGAGGACGTCATCGGCGACCTGCTCACCTCGGTCCCGGCTCCCACTGAGCGTGTCGCCTGAGATGAGCAGGCTCAGTGTCCGCAACATCGTTGCTGACCTGCGGAAACGACTCGCTCCGGTAGCGTCCGGGGCGGGTTCGGTCTACTCGTTCGTCGCCGACCGGGTCCGTCCGTGGTTCGGCACGGTGACCTCGATCGGCTGGGGTGTGCTGCTCCTCGGCGCGCTGGCCTGGGTCGCCGCGACCGCGCTCGGCTGGATCGAGGCGTCGGTGGTGGCGATGGCGGCGCTGTTCCTCGTGATCGGCGCGGCCTTCTTCATGATCGGACGCACCCGGCTCGCGGTGGCGACCGTGGTCGAGCCGCCGCGTGTCGCCGTCGGCCAGGCCCTGACCGGCGAGCTGCGGGCCCGCAACGAGGCGCGCGGTCCGCTCGTCTCGACGAGCCTGGAGTTCCCCATCGGAGCGGGTGGGGTGACGTACGACCTGCCGATGCTGCTTCCCGGCGCCGAGCACACCGAGCTGTTCGTGGTGCCGACCCAGCGCCGTGGCGTGATCGACGTCGGCCCAGTCCGGACGGTGCGCGGCGACCCGCTCGGGCTCTTCCGGCGGGTGCAGGAGTGGACCGACCGCACCGAGGTGTTCGTCCACCCACGCACCACCCACCTGGAGCCCTTCGGGGTCGGTCTGGTCCGTGACCTCGAGGGGTCCACGGCACAGAACACCTCGATGAGCGACCTCGCCTTCCACGCGCTGCGTGAGTACGTCCCCGGCGACGACCTGCGCCACATCCACTGGCGCTCCTCGGCGCGCCACGGGCAGCTGCTGGTGCGGCAGTTCCTCGACACCCGCCGCTCCCACATCGTCGTCATCGTCGACTCCTCGCCGATGTCCTACGACAGCGAGGACGAGTACGAGACCGCGATGTCGATCGCGGGCTCCCTGCTGCGCCGCGGGATCCTGGACGAGTTCGACGT
>JALZDD010000434.1 GCA_030862715.1 Actinomycetota bacterium
AGGTCGTGCATGGAGGCGCGCTCGTAGCCGTGCTCGCGAAACACGTCGAGTGCCGCGTCACGTACCGCTGTGACTGAGATCTCCCGAGGTCTGGCCATTCCCCGAATCTACCGGTCATCGCCTTGGCCGTTATGGAATACTCATTCCATAACTCAGAGAGGACGTTGATGGCTGGTACGAGGCGGATCGGATTCCTCCTGTTCGACGGCGTGAAAGCGCTGGACTATGTCGGTCCGGCCGAAGTCTTCGTGGAGGCCAACCAGGCGACGAAGGCGTACGAGGTGGTCCTGCTCTCGCCCTCGGGCGCCGCGGTGACGACGTCGGTCGGCGGCGGTGTCGCGGTGAGTGCTTCCGCAGCCGACGCCCCACCCCTCGACACGCTCATCGTCCCGGGCAGCGAGCGCGCGCCCTCGGTCTTCGTGACCGACGAGCTGCTCGCCGCCGCGGCAACGCTCGCCGATCGGGCCGGCCGTGTCGTGTCGATCTGCAGCGGGGCGTTCGTGCTCGCCGAGCTCGGCCTGCTCGATGGGCGCAGCGCGACCACACACTGGAAGTTCGCTGATGACCTGGCGCGTCGGTTCCCCCGCGTCGACGTGCAGCCTGACCGGATCTTCGTACGCGACCGCTACGTCGCGACGTCGGCCGGCGTCGCCGCCGGCATCGACCTCGCGCTCGCCCTGGTCGAGGACGACCTCGGGGCAGCAGCGGCCCGCCGGGTCGCCCAGGGACTGCTCATCTACCTGCGGCGCTCGGGCGAGCAGACCCAGTTCTCCGCTCCCCTGCGCGCCGTCGCGGCGCCCGACAGCCCGGTGCGCGTCATCACGGAGCTCATCGCCCAGGACCCGTCGTACCGGCACAGCGTCATCTCACTGGCGCGCCACGTCAACATCAGCCCCCGCCACCTCACACGTCTGTTCCAGGACGAGGTCGGGATGAGTCCTGCCGAGTATGCATCCAGTGTCCGTTTCGACCTGGCGCGCAGCTGGCTGGAGGCAGGCTGCTCGGTGGCGCAGGCGGCCTCCGATGCCGGGTTCTCGAGCGCCGAGGCCCTCCGGCGCACCTTCGTCGCGCGCCTGGGTGTCTCGCCTTCGGCCTACCGCCGCCGCTTCCGCAACCAGATCGATGTCGCAGCGCCCACGGCGACGATGGTGTCGAGCGGGACCTAGGCCGCGCAGCCACTCACGGGCGACGACTCTCGCCCCGACGCAGGGCGAGGATCGTCCGGGCGTCGGCGGCCGTGGCGAGCGCCAGGGCCGGCGCTGCGATCTTCGGCCCGATGTTGCCCTCGCTGCGCGCGAGGCTCACGCAGTACGCCGCGATCGCCACGTTGAGCCCGGCGCGAGCCGCCATCCACGGCAGCCGGCGGCGACCTGCCAGCAGGCCGGGCACGAGCGCCAGGTCCGCGACACCGATCGCTCGCAGCACCGTGGGGTGGTCACCGAGCTTCAGCGCCCGGCCCACCCGCTCCGGCGCGAAAAGGATCGCTGCCCCGATCGGCAGCGTGGCCAGTCCTACGAAGGCGGCCGAACGCCGCGCACTCTCATGGTCCATGAGAACCATCCTGCCCGACGGCTGGTCATCTCGCGCAGGATGTAGAGACGACGCGAACGACTCCGTTCATGGAATGAAGGCGACCAGCTGAGGTCGCCCGATCCAAGGAGAAGCAGATGTCGAACACCATGCAGCCCGACGAGATCAACGAGGTCCTCAGCCGTCCGCTGAGCCAGGAACTCCTGGCGCGTGACCTGACCCGCCTGGCGTACGTCGCCAAGGACGGCACCCCGAGAAACGTCCCGATCGGGTTCAGCTGGAACGGCTCGGAGATCGTCATGTGCACCACGCCGAACTCCCCCAAGCTCATCTCGCTGCGTCACAACCCGGCGGTCGCACTGACCATCGACACCGAGGTGCACCCGCCCAAGATCCTGTTCATCCGTGGCACGGTCGAGCTCGACCTCGTCGAGGGAATCCCCGAGGAGTACCTCGAGATGAACAGCTCCTACGAGATGACGCCCGAGCAGCGGGTCGCCTGGGAGGCCGAGGTCCGATCGCTGTACGACAGCATGGTCCGGATCGTCGTCACCCCGACCTGGGCGAAGCTGATCGACTTCGAGACCACGCTTCCGACTCAGGTCGAGGAGCTGATCCAGCAGCGCGCCGAGCGCGACGCCGCCCGATCCAGGTAGGACTTCCGGCGAGCCGTTGCACTCCCCTACCAATCGGCTGGGCACTGACGGGTGTGACGGTCGTCTGAGCGTTCCGTTGGCGGGTGCCGCTAGGACGAACTCGACGAGCTGGACCCGTCGGGGCCCTTGGCCCGCACCTTCTCGACGTTGACCAGCGACTCCTGGAGTTCCTCGAGCCACTCGCTCGAGTGCTGCTGGACGAGCTTGACGCACCAGCCGAGCGCGTCGCTCCGACTCCGGGCGACGCCACCGGAGACGAGCAGGTCGAGGACCTTGCGCTCGGGCTGACGCAGCCGAGTCATCACCGGCGCAGAGACGGTCGTGAACATGTGCCGGTCTCCCCCGACCTCCACGCCCCAGGAGACCTTCCGGTCGAACCGTCGCTCGGCCTGCCGCGCGACGGCCATCCGGTCCTCACGGGTGCGCTCGCGAAACTCGCTCGCCCGTCCCTCGTTGGCAGCAGCTCGCTCTTCGTCCGAAGCGCCCTCGGCTGTCTTCGGCTCCTTGATCCGCCCGACAACGGTGATCTCCTCGCGGTCGACCACCACATCGACGATCTCGTCGTACACACCATCGGGCAGTCGTCCGCTGAACCACCCGCGCAACTCTGTTGTAAGCATGTAATCATGCTTACTCGCATGCACTCGGAAATCAAGGGGACTACGAGACTGCCGTTACTGGAATGGACGGACGAGTGAATGGCGCGTTACGAGACCAACGGTCCCGTAGCTCCCGGTGAATCAGACCCGAACGAGTGGTTCACGGCGGCTCAGGAGGTCGTCACACAGGCAGATTGGTCCGCAGTTGTGGGCGAGCGCCTCAGCGACCATGCGGATGCGGGATCTTGTCGAGCCCATTGCTGGCGAAGGTCTTCAGCATGCCGTCGACGACGTCATCAGCATCCCAGGTATCGGGCGCTGCCAGGTGTGAGCCGCCAGCGACCTCGCGGGCCGCGATGCCCGGCGCTACGTCTTCGACGCGACCTACGCTGCCGGAGATCCACGTTCGATAGCCGATGGGAATCAACCAACCTCCCCGATGGGCGGTCATCAGGGTCTCCTCGTCGCGGAGCGCAACCACCAGGGGATCCCACGAGTCGATCACCGCTTGCATGATGACGTCAGCCACGTCGCCGGTGAAACTGCCCGGCTGGACCTCGAAGACCTCGACAGTGATGGCGTTGCTGGGCCCTCGGCGGCCGTCGGACACGGCGCCTGCCGTGAACTGCGCCTGCACCCGCAGGCGCGGACCCGTCGCGGTGATCATGAGGCTGTAGCCGCTCTCCGGCTCCGGATAGCCGAGATCGTCACGAACCACGGCGGCGCGAACAAGGTCTTCCCGGTCGTGCCCGCTTGCCTGCCAGACATCGTTGCGCGTGGTCAACCACACGGTGTCGTCGACGAGCCGCGCGCAGGCGGCCAGGAACCGCTGCACCCGGGCCGCAATCTCAGCCGGAGTATCGCGCCGCGCCGACCAGGTTGCGAACAGGAACGAGCCCTCCGAACCCCAAGGCAAAGTCTGAGTGGCGGTCGGCGTCATGCTTCGGGAGTGTAGTTGACGTCGACGTCCGTCAGGCCCTCTCGCAGAAGGATTCGGCGGATCTCTTGCGCCGCGTACGGGTCCGAACAGTGCCATTCGAGGACGGCTTCCTCAGGGAGGGTGCCGAGCTGACGTCGTGCTTCGGTCACGAGGTTGATCCGCATCGCCTTCGCCTTCTCCAGATCTGGCTTGAACACGATCACTCGATAACCATGCTTGGCGTCCAGGAACACCTCCTGACGCTCCTGTCCCCTGTACGTGTGGCCGTCGAATCGGACGACCTTGCCCGTGCGCGGGTTGGCGATGTGGTACTCGAACACATGGCCGTCAGCCGCGCGTTGGGCGCCTGAGATCTGTTCCTGGTAGCCCATCCAGGGCTTGTACGGACCCCGGTTGACGGTCGTCCAGCCTGCCTCGGCGCCTCCGGGCGAGTAGGAGGTCGGCGGCAGGTGGGCTGGGTGTTCGCCTGGGCGGTGGGCATCCCCAGAGTCGTACGTTGCGCCCCGGTCGGGGTCGAAGGCGTCCTTCTTGGCGCGAGACAGCTCGGGCAGGCGCCCATCGCGAGCGACCGCTTGAAGCATCGACTGCTTCTGGGCGATGCCCGACGCCTGTTCGACAGGCGCATGGGCCGCCGATACTGGTTCACGGCCGGAACCGATCCGGCGTCGCCACTCGGCGGTAGCGACCACGAGAGCGGCAAGCACAAGCGACACGAGCAGGCTTCTGCGGCCTGCGACGCGGTGCACACGTGTCAGCGCCCGATCGCTCAACTCCGTCTCCCGTCCTGACGACCAGAGGTGGCGCCAGGCGATCGCGGGTCCGCGAGTCCTCACACCAACAATCGCCCGACAGGACCATCTTTCAGAGTCAAGGTGACAGTTGCTGACTCCTCGGGCGAAGCGCGGCGTAACGTCCCGCTGATTGCGTTGCGCAGATCACATGGTCTGACGCAACATGCGTCGACAAAGGTAGAGCAGACCGGCCGCGGTGCGCGGCGCCGAGGCGTAGGGACGGAGCGGATCCAGCCAGGCCGTACATCTGCCGCCCGTGGCACCATGTTGCCCCGTGACCGACGACACGCCTGCCACGGGACTGACCGAGCTCCACGCGCGCCGCTTCCTGACGACGGACGCGGCGCGATCCGACAAGGTCGCCCGGTGGCACGCCAAGGGACGGCGTACGGCTCGGGAGAACATCGCCGACCTGGTCGATCCGGGCTCGTTCGTCGAGTACGGGAGGTTCATCACCGCGGCCCAGGAACGCCGCCGTGATCTGGCCGAGCTCGTCGTCGAGACGCCCGCCGACGGCATCATTGGCGGGACCGCGACCGTCTCCGGGAAGCCGTGCGCGGTGCTGTCCTACGACTACCTGGTGATGGCCGGTACGCAGGGCATGCGGGGGCATCGCAAGTCGGACCGGCTGATCGAGGTGATCGGGCGGATGCGGCTGCCGGCGGTCTTCTTCACCGAGGGCGGCGGCGGTCGTCCCGGTGACACGGACGTCCCGCTCGTCTCCGCGCTCGACGTCGGCTCGTTCGCGCTCTGGGGCGAGCTCGAAGGCGTCGTGCCGAGGATCGCGGTCGTCTCCGGACGGTGCTTCGCCGGCAACGCGGTCCTGGCCGGCAGTGCCGATCTACGCATCGCCACCCCGGACGCCAACCTCGGCATGGCAGGGCCGGCGATGATCGCCGGCGGCGGTCTCGGGAGCTTCGCGCCGGAGGAGATCGGACCGGTCAAGGACCAGACCGCCAACGGCGTCATCGACCTGCTCGTCGACGACGAGGCGGCAGCCGTCGAGGCCGTACGCAACATCCTCTCCTACCTCGACCCCGCGGCCGACAGCGGCGAGTCCGGCGACCAGGCCGACTTGAGGACGCTCCTCCCCCACAACGACCGCGAGGCCTTCGAGGTATGTCCGGTCGTCGAGGCCCTCGCCGACATCGACTCGGTCACCTGGCTCCGCGAGGCGTACGCCCCCCGAACTGGTGACCGCGCTGGCGCGGATCGACGGGATCGCGGTCGGCGTGATCGCCAACCAGTCGACGCACCTTGCCGGAGCGCTCACCAGCGACGCGTCGGTGAAGGCCGCCGATTTCCTCGCGCACTGCGAGCGCTGGAGCCTTCCGGTGGTCTCTCTGGTCGACACCCCAGGGTTCATGGTCGGCCCCGACGCCGAACGTGGCGGCCTGGTCCGCCACGCGTCCCGGATGGTCGTCGCCGGCGCGCAGTTGTCGACTCCGCTGGTCGGCGTGATCCTGCGTCGCGGCTACGGGCTCGGCGCGCAGGCGATGCTCGGCGGAAGCACCCACCGCCCGCTGCTCACCGTCGCCTGGCCCGACGCCCACCTCGGCCCGATGGGCCTGGAGGGCGCGGTACGCCTCTCCATGGCCGCCGAGCTCGCCGAACTGCCCGAGGCCGAGCGTGAGGAGCGGGTCGCCACACTGACCGAGGAGTACCGCAAGCAGGCCAGCGCGCTCAACGCCGCACGGATGTTCGAGATCGACGATGTCATCGACCCTGCCGAGACCCGGAGCGTCGTCGCCGCCACGCTACGCCGGGCCGCGGGCGGCGGCCTCGCCTGCCGCTGACCCTTTTCGGGGTTGGCAGGCGGGGCCGACAGGGACACACTCATGGGTTACCGGCTGTTGCGGCCGGCACCCTGCCCGTCCGGGCGGCGGGTCCTCTAAGGAGTCCGAATGTTCGTCGCGTACGTCGTCGTCTCATCAGTCCTGGCCCTGGCCTGCCTTGCCTCCGGCGCCATGAAGGTGACCACCCAACCGGGCATGGTCGAGCAGATGGGCGGGCTCGGGGTCGCCCGCAAGTACCTCCCGATCCTCGGCACTCTGCTCATTCTCGGCGCGATCGGCCTGGTGGTCGGCAACTGGGTCGGAGTCCTCGGCATCGCTGCCGCCGGCGCGCTGACCCTCTACTTCATCGGCGCCGTCATCACGCACGCGCGCGCCCACGAGCTCAAGAGCGCACCGCCGGCCATCGTGCTCGCCGTCGCCTCCGCCGCGGCCTTCGTCCTACGCCTGCTCTCCCTGTGAACCGAGGCTCCGTCGGTCAGGAGGCTCCGCCGTCGTTGTCCCAGATCTGCTCGCCGATCTGGCTCTGGTCGGGACCATCGAGCCCGAGCAGCTGCGCCGGACGGTAGGTGTTCCGGTCGTCGGCCGCCTGCTCCATGATCCTCTCGGCACGCTCGGGAGCGGTGTCGTGGGGCACCACCAGCAGGCGCAGCCGGTCACCGGTGGCCATCGACAGCACCACGAGGTGGGTGTCGTCCGAGGGGAACGAGCCGACCTTCACGATCCCGCGCGCGGCGCGGATCTTGCGGACGCTCGTCGCTCCCGCGATCGAGTCCCAGTCGGGCCGGGAGAACAACAGCCGCGAGATCCGGCCCACGCGGTGGGGAAAGTGATCGACGAGGTCGGCGGCCTCGGCCTGAAGGTCGCGTGACTGCGGCCACCAGGCTCCGTCGATCGGACCGGACGAGAAACTGTTGTCCAGTCGGATCCGAAGATCGACGCGAACCGCGGTGATGAGTTCTACTGTCGGTGACGTCGTCATGACGTCCACCCTTCGTGCAGCCCCGCGGACTCGACGAGTCCGGCTGGTTGCGTGGTTAGAACAAGTGTACTACGCCCGCCAGCCGGATCCGTCTTCCTAGATCTCCTTCAACCGCGGCACCAGGTCGACGAGGGAGGTGGTCCACGGCACCGGGTCGACGTAGGGCGTCGGCATCAGCCCGACGAGCGTGATGCCCAGGGCGGCGTACTCCTCCATCGACTTCAGGAAGGCGTCCGAGTCCTCGACCGAGGGGCCCTGGAAGAGGATCGTCTTCTCGATCGCGTCGTAGTCGGTGCCGAGGTCGTCGCAGTGGCCGCGCAGCACCTCGAGCTTGTGCCTGACGGACTCGACCGCCTCGGGGCCCGGGCCGCCGAAGAGGTTGGTGCCCTGTCCGTACTTGGCGACCAGGCGGAGCGTCTTCTTCTCGCCTCCCCCGCCGATCAGGACCGGGACCGTGCCGTTGACCGGCTGTGGCAGCGAGATCGTTTCGGCAAGCTGGTAGTGCTTGCCCTCGTAGGCGCCGTCGTTCTCCGACCACATCTGGCGGCAGATCTCCAGGGTCTCCTCCAGGCGCTCGAACCGCTCGGCGGTCGAGGGGTACGGCACGCCGAGCCCCTGGTGCTCACGCTCGTACCACGCCGCACCGATGCCCAGCAGCGCCCGGCCGCCGGAGAGCCGGTCAAGGGTGGTGACGATCTTCGCGAGCAGCCCCGGGTGGCGGTAGGTCACTCCGGTGACGAGGAGGCTGAGACGTACGTTGTCGGTGATCCCGGCCAGGTAGCCCAGCGTGGTGTAGCCCTCGAGCATCGGCTCGAACGGGCCGCCGGCCTGCTCCATCTGGAACCAGTGGTCCATGACGGTGAGCAGGTCGACGCCACCCTGGTCCGCGATGCGGGCGGTCTCGGTCAGCTTGTCGGCGAGCGTGGTCTCCCACTCGGGGTGGGTGAACGAGAAGTAGTGGAGTCCAAGATCCATACCTCAGACGCTATGGCTTCGAGCGCGCT
>JALZDD010000435.1 GCA_030862715.1 Actinomycetota bacterium
TCACCCGGAGGCGTACGTCGGTGGTGCCCTTCTCGGCGACCCCGACGACCCCGATCGGCGCGGCGACGCCCGGGAAGGCGTCGAACGCGACCGCGCCGCCCTCGTCGAGCACGAACCACGGCTCGACCCCCTGGTTCCGGAGCTCCTGGACGGCCGCCCGCGCGGCCGCGCCCGTCGTCTCCTCGTCGGAGCCGAACGACAACCACACGTCGTACGCCGGCTCGAACCCGTCCGCGAGGAGCCCCTCGACCGCGGCGCAGATCGCCACGAGCTGGCCCTTGTCGTCGAGGGTGCCGCGCCCGTGGATCACCCCGTCGACGATCTGGCCGCCGAACGGGTCATGGGTCCATTCGCCGGCGATCGGGACGACGTCCTGGTGGGCCATCAGCACGACCGGCTTCTCGGCCGAGGCACCGCGCCAGCGGAAGAGGAGCCCGTGCTCGCCGACCGGGGCGAGGTCGAGGGTCGAATGCAGCAGCGGGAAGTGCTCGCGCAGCGCCTCGTGGAGCTGCGCGAACGCCTTCGCCTCCGCGCCCGAGCCGTCGTTGACGGTCGAGGCTCGAAGTGCGGCCTGAAGAGCGGCAACGGCATCGAGTGTCATGGCCGAAACCTAGTCGCTCCTGGACGGTGCGGATGACCCTGATGGCGACTCCGTCACCAGTTTGTGGCGCTCGCGGGCAGCCTCACGTCGCGCGGGTGGATGACGTAGGTGACCCCGTCGGTCGATGTCTGCCAGACACGCTCGAAGTTCTCGCGGGTGTAGACGTTGCGCACCTCGTCGTTGGAGGGGTAGTTGGGGTCGTAGACGATCGGATCGCCCTCGGCGGTGAAGCCGCCGATGACCAGCAGGTGGCCGTCGGTGCCGTAGCCGGCCTCCGGCATCTCCTCGAGCTCCCAGTTGGCGGAGACGACCAGCGGGAAGCCGGCCGCCACCAGGGTCTCGGCCTCGGCCAGCGATCGCAGTCGGGTCACGAACCCGTCCAGGCCCCAGCGGCCGGCGTAGGCGGTGTTGAACGGCCAGTTGCCGGCTCCCTCGTAGGCGTAGTCCCAGGTGTTGATCGCGGCGTAGTCGACCTGCGGGTCGCCGTTGGGGGCCTCGATGTCCGCCAGCTCGCTCGCCGGGACCTCGTGACCCCAGTGGTACTGCACCATCGTCGTCGAGGTCGGCGAGCACCAGACCTGGCCGCCGCCACCGAACTCCGGGTACTCACCGCGGTGGATGTTCTGGCTGAACGGCGGCACCTTGAGGTCGATCGCGTTGTCGAGGGTCGGCGTGCTCGTCCCGGGGTAGGCGGAGTCGGGCAGGTACTCGTTGGTCAGCGTCGAGACCGTTCGCAGGCTGGGGGAGACGGTCGCGCCCTCGGGGCGCAGCAGGGTGACCCTGGTCTGGAACGCCTCGGGCTCCTTGCCGGTCCGGGCGACGTACGTGTCGGTGTAGAGCGCCGCGTCGGTGTCGCTCTGTCCCTCGACCGAGGTGCGGTGGATGTCGCCGGCCGCGAAGTCGTCGCCGGCCGTCCAGCGGCCCATCACGAACCACTTCGTCCAGGTGCCGTCCGCCTTCCGGCCACGGAACCGGATCTCGGCCCAGGTGCCGGTCGGGGTGTCGACGTCCCACGAGGTGACCGACTCGTCGATCGCGTATCCGGTCTTGACCACGGGCGAGGTCCAGGTGCCGTACTCATAGGTCTTGGCCGTGCCGTCGCCGAAGGGGTCGGTGTAGGCCGTCGTCTCGCTGCCGCGGCCGATCCGGAGGGTGCCGTGCCGGTCCGGGCGCAGGTTGCTCGACCTGCCCTTCGCGAAGTCTTCGAGGCTGTTCCACTGGGTGAGGGTGATATCGGTGGGCTGGGTCTCAGGCTCGGCCGCGTGGACCGGAGTCGTGGGCGCGACCAGGACGACTGCGGCGGCGAGGGCGGCAACGTACGCGAGGCGGGACCGTGGGCTCATGCCCGGCACGCTATTCCTCATCCGCGGGCCCGGCCACGAGAATTCACCAGGTCGGCTCCGTGGCTCAGCGATTCCCGGAAGGGTCGGTGCCGCCTGGCATTCTTGTCGACGTGAACAACTTCGCATCCGACGGCTGGTTCAAGGACGAGTTCCACAAGAGGTACTCCGAGTCGGCCAAGGAGATCGGCCGGTTCAACCTCGCCGTCTTCGGCAAGACCGGGGTCGGCAAGTCGACGCTGGTCAACGCCGTCTTCGGTGCCGAGGTGGCGAAGACCGGGATCGGCGAGCCGGTGACGAAGGAGTCCACGCTCTACCTGCACACCAGCGGCTTCTTCGGGCTGCTCGACACCCAGGGCCTGGAGATCGGCATCGAGGGCGACCGGGTGATCAAGGACCTCGCCAAGCTGATCCAGGAGCGGCGCCGCAAGCCGCAGTCCGAGCAGATCCACGTCGCCTGGTACGCCGTACGTTTCGCCGACCGCCGCTTCGAGGACACCGAGGCCGCGTTCATCCAGAAGCTCGCCGACCTGGGGCTGCCGGTCGTGCTGGTGATGACCCAGGTGCCGACCTCGCCGACGGGTGCCTACCACCCGGACGCGGTCGAGTTCGCCCAGCAGATCGACGCGCGCGGGCTGCCCGTGCACGGCGCGCGCGTCTACCTGACCAACGCCAAGGCCGACGAGTTCTCGGGCCTGCAGGTCCACGGGCTGCAGGCACTCGTCGATGCCACCTTTCGATGCGCGCCTGCAGGGGTCGAGGAGGCCCTCACGGCGGCGCAGAGGGTGGATCTCAAGCGGAAGCAGGAGCAGGCGAACACCGTGATCGCGGGTGCCGCGACCGCGGCCGGGGCGGCCGGAGCCACCCCTATCCCGTTCTCCGACGCGGTCGTCCTGGTGCCGATCCAGCTCGGGATGATGGCCCGCATCTCGGCGATCTACGGCATCGAGGTGGACAAGGCCGCGATGGCCTCGATCGCCGCCACCGCGGCCGCCACCCAGGCCGGCCGCACCGTCGCCGGCAACCTGCTCAAGATGATCCCCGGGTTCGGCACCGTCGGTGGCGGCGCGATCAACGCCACCGTCGCCGCGGGCTTCACCGGCGCCATCGGCGCGGCTTGGTCGGCCGTCTGCGTCAGGCTCGGCGAGGGCAAGCTGCGCGGCGTCAACGGCGCGCTCGACACCGAGAGCATCAGGTCGCTCTTCCTCGATGAGCTGAAGACCCAGATCTCGAAGCTGAAGCTCCACGCCAAGGAGAAGTGAGGCGCCGGCTCACTCCGCCATGGCCGCCTCGTACGCCGCGGCGAGCTGCTCGCTCGCCCGTGGAGCGTCCGGGTCGGGCCGCGGCGTGCCCAGGTGCAGCTCGCGCAGCTCGTCCATGAACGACTCCACCATCTCCGGGCCGGCATCGCGCAGCAGCTCTGCGCGGACCCGGAGCTGGCGGGTGCCGTCGCGATGGGCGAGCCCCCAGTTGCCGAGGGCGACCATGATCGGCAGCGTCTGGATGCCTGCCTCGGTCAGCGCGTAGGCGGCCTTCTGGCCGCGACCGGCCTCCTCCTTGGTGAGCAGGCCGCCGTCGACGAGCTTCTTCAGCCGGCTGCTGAGGATGTTGGACGCGATGCCCTCCTCGGAGCTGCTCATCAGCTCGCGGAAGTAGCGACGGTTCCCGAACATCACGTCGCGCAGCACGATCACCGACCAGGGGTCCCCGAAGACCTCCACGGCTGCGTTGATCGGGCATCCCGATCTGGGCTCGCTCACTCGGCGTCTCCTGCTCGAGAATAGTGGTTGCAATCTGCAATCGCTAATACTACCCTCGGTCGCAGTGATTGCAAAGTGCAATCACTCTGAATCGAGGGAGAACCACATGTCACTCGTACGTGCTCACACCATCGGCATCTCGCTGGACGGCTTCGCCACCGGCGAGGGCCAGAGCCTGGAGGCGCCGTTCGGCCACGCCGGCATGCGGCTGATGGAGTGGTTCTTCCCGACCGCGACCTTCCAGAACGCGACCGGACACCGGGAGCGGATGGAGGTCGACCCGGCCGCCGATCCCGACGACGCCTTCGCCGCCCGCGCCTGGGAGGGCATCGGCGCCGAGATCATGGGCGCCGGCAAGTTCGGCCCGCCGGGATGGCAGGACGACGCCGACTGGACCGGCTGGTGGGGCGAGGAGCCTCCGTTCCACACGCCCACCTACGTGCTCACCCATCAGCCCCGCGAGTCGATCGAGATGAAGGGTGGCACCACCTTCCACTTCCGCAACGCGCCCATCGAGGAGGTGCTGGCGGAGGCGAAGGAGGCGGCCGCCGGCCAGGACGTACGCATCGGGGGTGGCCCGTCCTCGCTCCGGGACTTCCTGGCGGCCGGTCTCGTCGACCACCTGCACGTCGCCGTCGTGCCGATCATCCTGGGCCGTGGCGTACGGCTGTGGGTTGGGTTGGAGGCGCTGGAGGACGGCTACGAGGTGGCCTCGACCACCACCCCGAGCGGCGTCACCCACGTCACCTTCGACCGGACGCAGGTCTCGTGATGAGTAGCAAGGTGTTGTGGCACTTCTCGATGTCGCTCGACGGCTATGTCGACGGTCTGGAGCCCGGGATGGCGTGGCTGAGTGACGTCACCGGCAAGCCTGGGGTCGAGGAGGCGTACTCCTCGCAGCTCGGCGCCGTCCTGGGCGGGCGCAACGGTCACGACGCCTACCCCGACGCGATGCCGTATGGGGACTGGGAGGGTCCGGTCTTCATCCTCACCCATCACCCGGAGGACGCCCGGCCGCAGGAGCACGTCACCTTCCTCAGCTGCGACGTCGGCGAGGCGCTGCAGATCGCGATCGAGGCGGCCGACGGGAAGAACGTCGAGGTCCACTCCGCCGACATCGGCCGCCAGCTCCTCGAGCGGGGCCTGATCGACCAGATCGACCTGCACGTCG
Source organism: Actinomycetota bacterium (assembly GCA_030862715.1). The sequence continues at coordinate 4,873 of JALZDD010000435.1, forward strand.
CGCCGGTTCTCCTGGGCGACGGCATCCGCCTCTACGACAACCCCGGCGGCGAGCCGATCCGGCTGCACAACCTCATCGGCGACGACCCGCACCTGGAGGTCGACCTCCGCTACGCACCGGTGCGCCCGTGACCGACTCCCGAGCGCGTCACCAGCGGCCGCGGTGCACGACGTCCTCGAGGGGGGTGCGCCTACGGCGCGTGGGGGAGCCCTTGGCGCCCCCGGAGGCTGGGTGGCCGATGGTGACGGCACCAATCGGGTCGAAGGCGTCGGGGATGTCGAACGCCTTGCGGACCGCGGCGTCGGCCTCCGGCGGAATACCGAAGTAGAGGGCGCCGAGGCCCTCGTCGACCACGGTCTGCAGGATCAGCATGGTCGCCATCGCGGTGTCCATGTGCCAGAACGGCATCGGCCAGTGGGCCTCGTCGCGGTCGGTCCAGCCCTTGTCGGGCTGCGCGTAGCGGTCGAGGTAGGCCGCCTTGGAGGAGCAGGGGATCACGATCACCGGCGCCGTCATCATCCCGGTCAGCCACTTGTCGGGGTTGTCCCCAGCCTTGACTGCCGGGGCCGTCGCCTCCCAGTAGCGGCGTACGTCCTCGGGGGTGTCGAGCACGAGGAAGGCCCAGCCCTGGGAGAAGCCCGCCGACGGCGCCCGGGTGGCGTTGTGCAGGATCTTGTCGATCACCGCCGGGTCCACCGGATCGCTGGTGTAGTTGCGGACCATCTTGCGGCGGCGTACGACCTCGGAGAACTCCATAGGCCCAGTGTCCCGTCTAAGGCGAGGAGCGCCTGCCCTAGGTCGGAAAGTAAGGCGCCCGGGTCGGTAAGTAGGGCGCGCGACCGATTCGGGTGCCTACCTCAGCGGAGGAGTCTTCTCGATGTCAGCAGGACACCCCAGCAGGACGTCGAAACAGGAGATCGAGATGTACACCACCGTAGGTTATGAAGCAGAGGTCAAGTACCGCCGCCAGCAGATCCAGAAGGACCTGGCCAAGCGCCAGCGGGCCAGTGAGGCTCGTCAGGCGCGACGCAACCGCACCCGCTGAGATGCGGGCGCGGACCGGCAGTCCGGACTTGGGCAAACGCCGAGCAGGAGAGATCCCGCTCGGCGTTGCTTCATGTCCGGGTCACGCAGCTTCGACCCCTGGGCCGACCCGGTGTTGTCGGGAGGCGCGATGATTGCGTCCATGGCGCAGAGTGCCGAAAGGCTGGTCGGACGTGACGCCGACCTGGAGATGCTGGCGGGGCTGGCTGGGTTGGACGGCGCCACGCAGCCGGGCGGACGCAGGCATGTCCTCCTCGCGGGCGACGCCGGTGTCGGGAAGACCCGGATCCTGCGCGAGCTCCGCGGCCGGGCCGCCGCCGACGGCCGACAGGTGCTGGTCGGACACTGCCTCGACTTCGGCGACAGTGCCGAGGCCTACCTGCCCTTCACCGAGATCCTCGACAACATCACCACCGCGCTGCCCGACGTGGTCGCGCAGGTCGCCGACGTACATCCGGCGCTCCTGCGGATGGCGCCCGTGGCCCGTGCGCTCGGCGGGGCTGACACCGCCGTCCAGGAAGCGCTCGACCGGGGCAACCTCTTCGCCGCGATCCACGCACTCCTGGAGCGCGCGGCCGAGAAGGCGCCGCTGCTGGTCGTGGTCGAGGACACCCACTGGGCCGACCAGTCGACCCGTGACCTGCTGACCTTCCTGTTCACCCGGCCGTTCGACGGCCCGGTCACGATCCTCGCCTCCTACCGCGCCGACGATCTCCACCGCCGTCACCCACTGCGCCGCCAGCTCGCCGAGTGGACCCGGCTGCCCTCGGTCGAGCGGTTCCACCTCGGCCGGCTCTCGGACGATGACGTACGCATCCTGGTCGGTGAGCTCGCCGGTGAGCTCGCCGACGGGGTCGACGTCGAGAGCGTCGTACGTCGCGCCGACGGCAACGCCTTCTTCGTCGAGGAGCTGGTGCAGGCCGCGGGCGCCGACGAGCTGCCCTGGGACCTCGCCGACCTGCTCCTGATCCGGCTGGACCAGCTCGACGAGACCGCGCGCGAGGTGGTCGACACGGCCAGTGCCGCCGGGCGCGACGTCAGCGACGAGCTCCTCGAGGCCGTCGCCGGTCTCGACCGAGCCACCCTCGACGCCGGGCTGAGGCAGGCGATCGAGCGCGCGATCCTGGTGCCGCGCGAGGACGGCTACTACGTCTTCCGGCACGCGCTGCTCGGCGAGGCCGTCTACGACGACCTGCTGCCGGGCGAGCGGGTCCGGCTCCATCAGCGGTACGTCGAGGCGCTGAGCCGCGACCTCACCACCGGCAGCGCGGCGGGCCTCGCGCGCCACGCCCGTCTCGCCGGCGACCACGAGACCGCGCTCACCGCCGGGATCGCCGCCGGTGACGAGGCGGCCGCCGCCGGTGGCCCCGACGAGGCCTCGCAGCACTATCAGCAGGCGATCGCCCAGCTCGCCGGTCGTGCCGGCTCCGACCGTGACACCCAGCGCCTCGTCGACCTGGTGGTCAAGGCCAGCGACGCGATGGTGGCCGCCGGGCACGCCGACCGGGCCGGGAAACTGGCCCGTGAGCAGCGGGAATCGCTCCCGGCCGACGCCCCCGGTCTGTGGCGTGCGCAGCTGATGACGGTCGAGATCGAGACCAGCTTCGCCTATGTCAACGATGTCCGCGTGGGGGCGCTCGCGGAGAAGGCGGTGGCCGAGCTGCCCGAGGACGCCCCGCCGTTGGTGCGCGCGCGACTGCTCGCCGCGTACGCCCGGTCGCTGATGATCTACCGCCGCTACGACGACGCCGAGAAGGCCGGCCGGGAGGCGCTGGCGCTGGCCGAGGAGCTCGGCCGGACCGGCCTCGCCGCGGAGGTCGCGGCGACGCTGGCCGGGTCGTGGGGGCGCCCGCCTCAGCTCTGGATCGAGCCCCTGCGTAAGGCAGTGGCGCGGGCCGCCAAGGTCGGCGCCCTGCACCCGGAGTTTCGCGCCCGGCTCCAGCTCGCGTTCGCCCTCGATGCGGCCGATCGTCGCGACGAGGCCGGCGAGAACTACCGCAGCGCCTTCGAGCTCAGCGTGGAGCGGGGCGTCCCCTGGGCGCCGTACGCCTTCGACGCCCGGATCGCCTGGCTCGACTACCTCCACACCGCCGGCCGGTGGGACGAGGCGCTCGCGCTGACCGACGCGTACGGCATCCCGCCGGCGCTGTGGCCGTGGCTGGAGTCCAAGCGGTTGATGATCGAGCAGGCCCGTGGCGCCGACGTGGGTGCCGAGGCACGGCGGCTGCGGCCGTCGTGGAAGCAGGAGGTGGCGACCGCGAGCGAGTCGGTGCCGGTGGAGATCAGGGCCGCCGCGGGTCGTGGCGACATCGACGGGGCGATCGAGGCCTACGACGCCGGCGTCGCGGCACTCACCACCGGCTGGGGAAAGTGGTTCGGCGCCCATGCCCGGCTCTCGGCGATCGCCGTCGGTGCGATCGGCTCCGCCGTCCCGGCCGTCCCCGTCGGTGCGCGCCCGCAGGTGATGGCGCAGGTGGACCGCATCCTCGAGGGCGGCACGCGGCCCATCGAGACCGAGCAGCCCTGGGGGCTGGAGGGGCAGGCGTGGTCGGCGCGGCTGCGGGCCGAGGGGCTCCGCGCCCACTGGCTCGCCGGTGTCTCCGTGCCCGAGCAGGACGAGCTCGTCGACGCGTGGCGCGAGACCGTGGCCGCCTTCGAGGCCTACCCGCACGTCCACGAGCTCGCCTGGTCGCGGGTCCGGCTGGCCGAGATCCTCCGGGCCGGTGGCGATACTGCCGGCGCTCGGGTACTGGCTGATCAGGCCAGGGATGCGGCGAAGCGGCTCGGCGCTCGACCGCTTCTCGACCATCTGCTCACCCTCGGCACCACGCCGCAGCGGTCGACGGCCGGTCCCTCCGGCCAGCTGACCGCCCGGGAGCGCGAGATCCTCGGCCTGGTCGCAGCCGGGCGCAGCAACGGTGAGATCGGCAAGCAGCTGTTCATCTCGACCAAGACCGTCTCGGTCCACGTCTCCAACATCTTGGCCAAGCTCGGTGCCTCCGGACGCACCGAGGCCGCGGCCATCGGACGCCGCCGGGGGCTCGTGGAGTGAGCCTCGTCCATCGGCAGTAGACGGACTCGGTGCGTCCAGCCGATGTCCGACGGGCGCTGAGTGGGGAGCATCGAAGGGTCCCATAAGAGTCCGATGTGCGGAGCCTTCGTTGTTCAAACTCACCAGCGCCAGCTTGGCGAACAGGGCTGTAGTCGCCCTGCTGACATTGTTGATAGCCGCCGCCGGCGTGCTGTCCCTGACCTCCTTGAAGCAGGAGCTGTTCCCTGACTTCGAGCAGCCGCAGACCACGGTGCTGACCCCCGTCCCGGGGACCAGCACGGAGGTGGTCGACGAACAGGTCACCCTCCCCCTCGTCAGGGCACTGGAACAGATCGACGAGGTCGACGACGTGACCTCGACCTCGTCCAGCGGGGTGTCAGTGATATCGCTGACGACCGACTTCGGCGTCGATCAGGACCAGCTGGCGGCCGACGCCCGGGACGCGATCGACTCCGTCGCCCAGCAGCTCCCGGCGGATGCCGAGCCCGAGGTCACCAGCGGCGCCATGGGCGACTTCCCGGCGATGACACTGACGGTCTCCTCGGGCTCCTCGGAGCAGAGCCTGGGGGAGCGGCTGAACGATGTCGCGGTTCCCGAGCTGCGTGCCGTCGAGGGCGTACGCGACGTCTCGGTCAGCGGCGTCACCGGCCAGCGGGTCACGGTCACGCCCGACGAGAGCAAGCTGAGCGCGCATGGTCTGACCACCGACTCGATCTCGCAAGCACTTCAGTCGAACGGGTCGACGACGCCGGCCGGAAGCGTCGTGCAGGACGGCAGCACCGTCTCGGTCCAGGTCGGCGACGAGCTGACATCGGTCGACGACATCAAGAGCCTCCCGCTCACCGCCAGTCAGGGCGCCTCCGGGGCGTCGGCTCAGGGCGGCCAGCCGACGGACGCCGACTCGCAGGCTCCGCAGGGTGCTCCGGAAGCAGGTTCGGCGCAGCCGAACGCCCCGCCGGTCGACCTCGGCGACGTCGCATCTGTCGCGATCGAGGACGCCCCGGTCACCTCTCTCACCCGCGTGAATGGCGAGCCGGCCGTCTCCCTGTCGATCACGGCCACCGACGACGCCGATCTGGTGTCCTTGTCGGCCGACGTCGAGGACAAGATCGCAGACCTGGAGAAGAGCATCGGGGACGCCGCCGAGATCACCATCGTGAGTGACCAGGCGCCCTACATCTCCGATTCAATCGAGCACCTGGCGATCGAAGGCCTGCTCGGTCTGGGTATGGCGGTGATCGTGATCCTGATCTTCCTGCAGTCGGCGCGCCCGACCGCGGTCAGCGCACTCTCCATCCCGCTCTCGATCCTGATCACCTTCATCGGGCTCTACCTGTGGGGATATTCGCTCAACATCCTCACCCTGGGCGCGCTCACGATCGCGATCGGACGCGTGGTCGACGACTCGATCGTGGTGATCGAGAACATCAAACGACATCTCGGCTACGGCGAGGAGAAGGTCACCGCGATCCTCAACGGGACCAAGGAGGTCGCCTCGGCCGTCACCGCCTCGACCATCGCCACCGTCCTGGTCTTCGTGCCGATCGCGCTGGTCGGCGGCTTCGTCGGGGAGCTGTTCCGGCCGTTCGCGCTGACGGTCACGATCGCCATGCTCTCCTCGCTGCTGGTCGCGCTGACGATCGTGCCGGTGCTCTCGCACTGGTTTCTGAAGAAGCCGGCGCTTCCTGCCGGCACGGTGCCGGTGACGGATCTGGACGAGGGCGAGGAGGCCGAGCCCAACGTTCTGCAGCGCTACTACCTGCCGTTGCTGCGGTGGACGATCCGGAAGCCGGTCGCGGTGATCACCGCCGCGGTGCTGCTGCTCGGCGGTTCGCTCGCGCTGATCCCGCAGCTCAAGGTCGAGTTCATCGGTGACACCGGCAGTGACACCGTCAGCGTTACCCAGACCTTCGACTCGGGCGTCGACATCGGCGAGGTCACCAGCCAGGTGACGCAGGCAGGGAAGGTCATGCGCGATGTCGACGGGGTCGAGGACGTCGTGGTGATGGCGAGCCTCGCCGGCGCCGGCCAGGCCGCCGCCATGCCTTCCGGGCCGATGGCGTCGTCATCGGGCGACACCACCGCCACCTACACGGTCAAACCGTCGGAGGGCGTTGAGGTCGCAGAGGTCACCGACCGAGTCGAGGATGCGGTGCAGGAGCTACCGAACCCGGACGCCATCACCATCGGTGACGACGCCGGTGGCGTCGGCAGCTCGGCGGTGGACGTGCAGGTCACCGGCACGGACGCGGAGACCATGGAGAAGGCCACCAACCAGGTGTACGCCGCGCTCGAGGACACGCCCAAGACCACCGAGGTCAGCAGCAGCCTGGCCGAGGAGCAGCCCACCCTGCGGGTCCAGGTCGACCGGGCCGAGGCCGCCGCGCACGGACTCACCGAGCAGGCCGTGGCCGGGATCGTCGCCTCGGCGATGACGCCGCAGAGCGTCACCGAGATCAGCATCGAGGACCAGCAGCTGTCGGTCTACGTCGCCGGCGCCTCGGTGGAGACGACGGAGCAGGTCAGCAACCTGAACCTCGGATCCGGATCCGGTACGTCCCTGCGACTGAAGGACGTCGCGAAGATCAGCGAGGTGGCCGGGCCGTCCAGCCTGGCTCGCACCGGCACCGATCTGGTCGCGACGGTGTCCCTGACGCCGGCCGACGGCGAGCTCGGAGCCGTCCAGACCGAGGTCGACGAGCGTCTCGACGCGCTCGATCTTCCTGATGGCGCCGACACCACGGTCGGTGGTGTCTCGGAGCAGCAGTCCGAGGCGTTCGGCCAGCTCGGCCTGGCCATGCTGGTGGCGGTCGGTCTCATCTTCGTCCTGCTGGTCGGGCTCCTGCGCTCGGTGGTGCAGCCGCTCATCCTGATGATGTCGATCCCGTTCGCCGCCATCGGGTCGCTGGGGCTGCTCTTCGCCACCGGCACCCCGTTGGGCGTCTCCGCGCTGATCGGCATGCTGATGCTCATCGGCATCGTGGTCACCAATGCGATCGTGCTGATGGACCTCATCAACCAGTATCGACGCCGTGGCCAGTCGGTGGCCGATGCCATCCACCACGGCGCGGGACGCCGCGTACGTCCTGTCGTGATGACCGCTCTGGCGA
>JALZDD010000436.1 GCA_030862715.1 Actinomycetota bacterium
GCCTCGGCCGACTTGCCGAGCAGCAGCGCGGCGACGACCGGATCCTCGACCGCGCCGACGACCCGGTCGGTGAGGAGCTGGGCGACCTGGAGCTCCTCGGTGGCGAACTCGACCGCGTCCTGCTCCCGGCCCATCTCGATGAGGGACACCACCGTGTGGAGGCGGTTGGCCGCCTCGTGGTTCTGCGACCGGAGCGACTCGGTGAGGCGGCGTACGACCTCGAGCTCGCCGGTCACCGAGCGCAGCTCGGTGTGGTCGCGCAGCGTCACCACGGCGCCGACCTCGCGGCCGTCCCAGAGGGCAGGGGCCGAGGAGACCACCAGGATCCGCTCGCCGGCGAGGTAGAGATCGTCGGACTCGGCGGTGCGGCCGCGGGCGGCGGCGACCAGCCCGGGCGCCAGGTCGAGGTCCTCGATCCAGGTGCCGATGACGTCGTCAGGCAGAGCCAGCAGTCGCCGTGCCTCGTCGTTGACCAGCTGCACGCGTCCCTCCCCGTCGAGCAGGAGCAGACCCTCGCGGACCGAGTGGAGGACGGCGGAGTAGTACTCGTACATCCGGGCCAGCTCGCGCTCGCCCATGCCGTGGGTCAGCCGGTGCAGGCGCCGGCTCAGCAGCCAGGCACCGGTCAGTCCCGCGGCCAGCACGAGTACGCCGCACAGCAGCACGATCGTGACGTCGCGCTTGAGACCGCGGTTGATGTCGCTGACCGTGATGCCGACGGACACGAGCGCGACGACCTCGTCGCCGTCCTCGACCGGCACCACCGCGCGGACCGACGGGCCGAGCGAGCCCGTGTACTGCTGGGTGAAGACCTCGCCGTCGGGCGCGCCGCCGAGGTCGCCGACGAACTTCCCGCCGATCTGCTGCGGATCGGTGTGGGTGTAGCGGGTGCGGTCCAGGTCCATCACCACGACGAAGTCGGTGTCGGTGTCGCGGCGTACCTGCTCGGTCCACGGCTGGAGGGTCGCTGTCGGGTCCTCGCCGCGCAGCGCCGTGCTGACAGTGGGGGAGTCGGCGACGGTCTGGGCGACGGCCACCGCGCGCTGGGTGGCGCGGCTGTAGGAGTCGCGCTGGGCGTCGTAGGACGCCATCAGGATGCCGGTGACGACGAGCAGCAGCACCGTGCCGAACTGGAGGAGCAGAACCTGTTGGGCCACCGGCCGATCGCGCAGAACGCGGCGGCGGAACGGGTGGACACGGGGCACCACCTCATTCTGGACCACCTGCGTTGCGTGGATGTGATCGCGGCCACGAACACAACGAACACAACAGTGACGGTCGTCACGTTCTGCCGGAGAGTTGCCCGAGTTGCCCCGGAGGGCAGGACACACCGGACCAGGAGGAACGATGACTACGACCACCACAGAGACAAGACCCAAGAAGGACCGGACACATTATCTCTACATCGCGGTGATCGCCGCGGTGGTGCTTGGCATCCTGGTCGGGTTGATCGCCCCGTCGTTCGCGGTGGAGCTGAAGCCGATCGGCACGGCGTTCGTGAACCTGATCAAGATGATGATTCAGCCGATCATCTTCTGCACCCTGGTCATCGGCGTCGGCTCGGTCGCCAACGCGGCCAAGGTCGGCAAGGTGGGTGGCCTGGCGCTGGTCTACTTCATCGTGATGTCCACCGTCGCCCTGGCGATCGGCATGATCGTCGGCAACATCATCGACCCGGGCACCGGTCTCCAGCTGAGCTCCGACGCGTCCAGCGCGGGCCAGGAGGCTGCCTCGGAGGGACACGCGAGCACGACCGACTTCCTGCTCGGCATCATCCCGACCTCGCTCTTCTCGGCCCTGACCTCCGGTGTGGTGCTGCAGACCCTGCTGGTCGCCCTGCTGGTCGGCTTCGCGCTGCAGCGGATGGGGGAGTCGGGCAAGCCGATCCTCAACGCGATCACCTCGCTCCAGAGGCTGATCTTCCGCGTGCTGGCGATGATCATGTGGGCCGCCCCGGTCGGCGCCTTCGGTGCCATCGCCGGTGTCGTGGGCGAGACCGGAATCGACGCCCTGAAGAGCCTCGCGGTGATCATGATCGCCTTCTACATCACCTGCGCGATCTTCGTCTTCGGCATCCTGGGCGTACTCCTCAAGCTGGCGACCGGCGTCAACCTCTTCAAGCTGCTCAAGTACCTCGCCCGCGAGTTCCTGCTCATCCTCTCCACCAGCTCGTCCGAGTCGGCCCTCCCGCGCCTGATCGCGAAGATGGAGCACGCCGGTGTCGAGAAGGCGACCGTCGGTGTCGTGGTTCCCACGGGCTACTCGTTCAACCTCGACGGCACCGCTATCTACCTGACGATGGCCTCGATCTTCATCGCGGACGCGATGGGTGACCCGCTGAGCATCGGCGAGCAGATCGGCCTGCTGCTGTTCATGATGATCGCCTCCAAGGGTGCCGCCGGTGTGACCGGTGCGGGCCTGGCGACCCTGGCCGGTGGGCTCCAGTCCCACCGCCCGGAGATGGTCGACGGGGTCGGGCTCATCGTGGGCATCGACCGGTTCATGTCCGAGGCCCGTGCGCTGACCAACTTCGCCGGCAACTCGGTCGCCACCGTCCTGGTCGGCCACTGGACCAAGACGATCGACCACAGCCAGCTCGACCGTGTCCTGGAAGGTCAGGACCCGTTCGACGAGACGACCATGGTCGACGACCACGCCGCTCCGCCCGCGGCCGAGACCGACAAGGCTCTCGTCTAGACCCCATGACACCAGGCCGTACGCCGCGCGACACGCGCGACGTACGGCCTGATGTCGTCCGGGTACGACCTGTCATCTGTTGCGGTAGAGGATCCGCGCCAGCTCGAACGGCGCGACGCGCCACGACCCGATCGGCTCGTCGTCGAGCCCGATCCGGCCGAGCGCGGCGACGATCCACGAGAACGCGAAGCAGCCGAGACCGGCGATGGCCCAGATTCCGACCGTACGCCAGGCCAGGTCGCCGCCGAAGGCCCGGAAGATGCCGATGACGGCGGCGACCACGGCGATCGCTCCGATCAGCCAGAAGAGGATCGAGCAGATGGCAGCCGCCAGCCGGCCGGCGACGGCCAGCGGGTCGCGAGGAGGCTGGTGATGGGGCCCTTGACCGGGCCCTTGGTGGGGAGGATGCGGATAGTTCATTTGGGCGCTGATTCTGGCCTAACTCGGCCTCTGGAGCCACACCGGGCTGGCGGGTCTCGATGGCCCCGGAGTGCGTGACAGGTATCGTCCTGCGCGTTCTCGGGTGAGTGTTCGACAATTTGCCCGGGACATCGATGGACCATAACGACTAATGTTATGGAGATCACATAACGAGGCGCTGCCTCGTGGACCCGACGCGGCCTGCGTGGCACGACTCCGTGGATCAAAACGACGATGGAGGGTGCAATCAGATGCACGTGCGAAAGTGGCAAATCGGAGCAGTAGTCGCAGGTCTGCTCGCCGTGACCGGGTGTGGGGTGCCGGGAGGCGGTGGCAGCAACGATGCCGGCGAGACCGAAGACGGAGACGGCAGCATCCAGATCCTCGGCGCGATCCCCGAGGGCGAGGCAGTGGGGCTCAACGCGGCCCTCGACACGTTCACCAAGGAGACCGGGATCGAGGTGACCTACACCCCCTCCACGGACTTCACCACCGAGATCCGCACCAAGGTCAACGGAAACGACGCGCCCGACATCGCGCT
>JALZDD010000448.1 GCA_030862715.1 Actinomycetota bacterium
GTCGCGGACGTTTACAACGAGGTGACCGCCCGGTAGGAAGACGTACATGAAGATGACGACCCTCCTCGGGGGAGTGGCGGTTGCCGCGGGCGTGGTCGCCGCGCGCGACCTGACCCAGCGCAAGCACGCGATCCTGCGGAACTTCCCGGTGATCGGGCACGCGCGGTACCTGATGGAGAAGATCGGGCCGGAGCTGCGGCAGTACATCGTCGCCGACAACGACGAGGAGCGGCCCTTCAGCCGTGACCAGCGGCGCTGGGTCTACGCCTCGGCCAAGGAGCAGAACAACTACTTCGGTTTCGGCACCGACAACGACATCGAGCACGTCCAGGGCCACATCCACATCAAGCACCGTACGTTCGCCGACTCGCTGCCCGACGACCACGACCGGGCCGCCAAGCTCCCATCGGCGAAGGTGCTCGGAGGTCCGCGCGGGCGCGCGAAGGCGTTCCGGCCGGAGTCGGTCGTCAACATCTCGGCGATGTCGTTCGGGTCGTTGTCCGGGCCGGCGATCAAGGCGCTCAACCTGGGCGCCCGCCGGGCCGGGGCGATGCACAACACCGGCGAGGGCGGCATCTCGCCCCACCACCTCGAAGGTGGTGCGGATCTGGTGATGCAGATCGGCACCGCCTACTTCGGGTGCCGGAACGCCGACGGCACCTTCTCTATCGACCGGCTCAAGGAGCGGGTCGCGACCGCGCCGGTCAAGGCGATCGAGATCAAGCTCTCCCAAGGCGCCAAGCCGGGACTCGGTGGACTGCTACCGGCGGCCAAGGTGACCCCGGAGATCGCCGAGATCCGCGGCATCGCGGTCGGCAAGGACTGTGCGTCGCCGTCTCGCCACTCCGCCTTCCACGACGTCGACTCGATGCTCGACTTCGTCGAGATGATCGCCGCCGAGACCGGGCTGCCGGTCGGCATCAAGTCGGCGGTCGGCGAGATGGAGTTCTGGCAGGAGCTCGCCGGCAAGATGCGATCGGGGGAGCGGGGCGTCGACTTCATCACCGTCGACGGCAGCGAGGGTGGCACCGGTGCCGCCCCGCTGATCTTCTCCGACGCGGTCGCGATGCCGTACCGGATCGGCTTCTCGCGGGTCTACGGCACCTTCGCCGAGCTCGGCCTGACCGACTCGGTCACCTTCATCGGTTCGGCCAAGGTCGGCCTGCCGGAGAACGCCGCCGTCGCCTTCGCGCTCGGCGCCGACATGGTCAACGTCGGTCGCGAGGCGATGATGTCGATCGGCTGCATCCAGGCCCAGAAGTGCCACGACGACACCTGCCCGACCGGCGTCGCGACGCAGAGCAAGTGGCTCTCCGGCGGCCTCGACCCGCAGGACAAGGGCGACCGCTGCGCCAGCTATCTCAGGACCCTGCGCAGGGAGCTGACGAAGGTCTCCGCCGCCGTCGGCGTCGCCCACCCCGGTCTGATCACGCCCCATGACATCGAGGTCATGAACGGCGACTACGAGTCACGCACTCTCGCCGGTGTCTACGGCTACAAGGACCACTGGGGCGCCCTCGGCCCCGATGTGGCCCGCGAGCTCCTCGCCGTCGTGCAGCCGCACCGTACGTTCAACGAGAAGCCGAACACCGCCTGAGTCTTTAGGGCTTCCGCGCCTCAGGCCTCGGTCGCGTAGCGGGCGCCGATGGACTCGCGGATCATGTCCATCTGGCGCATCAGGCTGAGCGTCTGACTGTGCGGCACCAGCGGGGACTCCAGGAGGCCCTCGCGCAGGCAGCGCTGCACCTCGGCGATCTCGTTGCCGTAAGCAGCGCCGATGACGGGTTCGTCGCCGACGATCTCGACGGGCTCGTCACCGTTGGCGGGCTTGAAGACCGCCGAGGACGGGTGGTGGAAGTCGGTCAGCTCGATGCGGCCCTGGTCGGTGGCGATGGCCGCCGAACGCGAGGAGTAGGAGGTGACCGAGGAGACCATGGTGGAGAGCTCGTTGCCGGCGTACTTCCCGGTCATCACCAGGTCGAGGTCGAAGGTGGCGCCGTCGGCACCTTTCCCGAGGTTGGCCTGAGCGGTCAGCGCGCGTGCCTCGCCGAAGAGCAGGTGGGCGAAGGTGAGCGGGTAGATGCCCATGTCGAGCAGCGCGCTGGCTCCGAGCGCGGGGTCGAGGAGGCGCTGGTGCTGCTCGGGGTCGGCGACGAAGCCGAGCTCGGCGTGTACGTGACGGGGGACCCCGAAGCGGCCCGACTTCACGTCGGCGACGAGGCGCCGGATGATCGGGTTGGTCGCCATCCACATGGCTTCCATGAGGAACAGCTTCTTGGAGGTGGCCAGGTCGACCATCTTCTGCGAGTCGGCGGCGTTGAGCGTCAGCGCCTTCTCGCACAGCACGTGCTTGCCGGCCTCGAGCATGAGGGTGGCGTGCTCGAGGTGGTGGGAGTGAGGGGAGGCGACATAGACGACGTCGACGTCCGGATCGGCGGCCAGCTCCTCATAGGAGCCGTGCGCGCGGACCGGGCCGCTGGCGGCGTACTCCTTCGCGAACGTCTCCGCGGACTCCTTGCTCCGCGAGCCGACGGCGACGAGTCGGCCGTCGGGGACGAGCATCAGGTCGGTGGCTAGGGAGTGGGCGATCCGGCCGGTGCCGAGAATTCCCCACCTGATCGGGTCAGAGTTGGTGGTCACGCGATGACTCTAGCCACCTGGCCGGGCTCAGTGGGCGTTGGGCGGAAGCACGTTCTTGGTGTGGCTGCCCTGCACCGCGGCGAGCTCCTCGAGGAAGGAGTCGGCCCAGTAACGTACGTCCTTGGAGGCGACCTGCTTGCGCATGGCCCGCATCCGGCGGGTGAGCTCCTTCGGCTCGGCCTTGTAGGCCTCGAGCAGCGCGGCCTTCATCCCGTTGATGTCGTAGGGGTTCACGAGCCAGGCCTGGCGCAGCTCCTCGGCCGCGCCGGCGAACTCGGAGAGTACGAGGGCGCCGTCGTCCTCGTAGCGGCAGGCGACGTACTCCTTCGCGACCAGGTTCATGCCGTCGCGGTAGGGGGTGACGACCATGATGTCGGCGGCGCGGTAGAGCGCGGCCATCTCCGCACGGGGAAGCGACGTGTGGAGGTAGGCGATCGCCGGGCGGCCGATGCGGCCGAGGTCGCCGTTGAGGCGGCCGACGAGGCGGTCGATGTCGTCGCGCAGCTTGCGGTACTGCTCGACGCGCTCTCGTGAAGGCACCGCCACCTGGACGAAGATCGCGTCCTCGACGTCGAGCTCGGTGTCGCGGAGCATCTCGCCGTAGGCGCGCAGCCTGGCGTAGATGCCCTTGGTGTAGTCGAGCCGGTCGACGCCGAGCAGGATCTTCTTCGGATCGCCGAGCTGCTGGCGGATCTCCTTGGCGCGCTGGTTGATGGCCTCGTCGTGGGCCATCTCGTCGAAGCCGATGAAGTCGATCGAGATCGGGAAGGCGGCCGCGTGCACGGTGCGCCCGTCGGGCAGATAGACCAGGTCACGATGGGTCTTGTGGCCGACGCGCTGGCGCACCAGGCGAACGAAGTTCTGGGCCGCCTGGGGGAGCTGGAAGCCGACCAGGTCGGCGCCGAGGAGGCCCTCGAGGAGCTGGCGGCGCCAGGGGACCTGCTGGAAGAGCTCGGCCGGCGGGAACGGGATGTGCAGGTAGAAGCCGATGCGCAGGTCGGGGCGGAGCTCGCGCAGCATCTGCGGGACCAGCTGGAGCTGGTAGTCCTGCACCCAGACGGTCGCGCCCTTCGCGGCGACCTCGGCGCACTTCTCGGCGAACCTCTGGTTGACGCGCTGGTAGCCGTCCCACCACTCGCGGTGGAACTCCGGCTTGGCCACGACGTCGTGGTAGAGCGGCCACAGGGTGCCGTTGGAGAAGCCCTCGTAGTGCTCCTCGATGTCCTCGGCGGTCATCGTCATCGGCAGCAGGTGGAGCCCGTCGTCCTCGAACGGCTCGAGGTCCTCGTCGATGCCCCCGGGCCAGCCGATCCAGACGCCGTCGTTGGCCCGCAGGACCGGCTCGAGGGCGCTGACCAGGCCTCCTGGGGAGCGTCGCCACGCCTTCGTTCCGTCCGGCATCTCCACACGATCGACGGGGAGCCGATTGGCCACGATTACCAGGTCAGCCTGCACATCTCCGACTGTAATGGACCGGGGCCAGGTTCGGCGCCGAGTCGTTCCACCCGTGACTTCCGCCCCCGATGCGAATACCTGTCGAGTAACACGCCGAGAGGGTGAACCACAGCCGTGTAGTTCGGCGCGTTAGGGTGTGGTCAGATGCAGACGACACCGGGGGACGAGGAATGAGCGCTGTCAACGTGCAGGTCACAGGCCCAGGCGAGGACCCC
>JALZDD010000450.1 GCA_030862715.1 Actinomycetota bacterium
CGAGCGGCGGCCGCCGATCTCGCCGGGCTCCCGCGTGCCAGCGGGTCCACGGTGCAGCAGCCCGCTGCCTCGGGTGGGCTGACCCGTGTCCTGGCCGGGGCGATCACGCTGGCCACGTCCCTGAAGGACGACTACGCCGCCACCGAGCACCTGCTGATCTCGCTGGCCACGGTCGAGTCGTCGGCGCAGAAGGTGCTCAAGAAAGCCGGGCTCACCGAGAAGGGGCTGCGCGAGACGCTGAAGGCGGTCCGCGGCAACCGCCGGGTGACGAGCCAGGACGCCGAGGACTCCTACGAGGCGCTCGAGAAGTACTCCCAGGACCTCACCGAGGCCGCCGAGCGCGGCAAGCTCGACCCGGTCATCGGCCGTGACTCCGAGATCCGTCGCGTCATCCAGGTGCTCTCGCGGCGTACGAAGAACAACCCGGTCCTCATCGGCGAGCCCGGCGTCGGCAAGACGGCCGTCGTCGAGGGGCTCGCCCAGCGGATCATCGCTGGTGACGTACCCGACTCGCTGAAGGGTCGCCGCCTCCTGTCGCTCGACCTGGCGGCGATGGTCGCTGGTGCGCAGTACCGCGGCCAGTTCGAGGAGCGGCTCAAGGCCGTCCTAGAGGAGATCAAGGCAGCCGAGGGCCAGGTCATCACCTTCATCGACGAGCTGCACACCGTCGTCGGCGCGGGCGCCGGCGGCGACTCCGCGATGGACGCCGGCAACATGCTCAAGCCGATGCTCGCGCGTGGTGAGCTGCACATGATCGGTGCGACCACGCTCGACGAATACCGCGAGCGCATCGAGAAGGACCCGGCCCTGGAGCGCCGCTTCCAGCAGGTCTTCGTCGGCGAGCCGTCGGTGGAGGACACCGTGCAGATCCTGCGCGGAATCCAGGAGAAGTACGAGGCGCACCACGGTGTCCGCATCACCGATGCCGCGCTGGTGGCCGCCGCGACACTGTCCGACCGCTACATCACGGGCCGGCAGCTGCCCGACAAGGCGATCGACCTGATCGACGAGGCCGCCTCCCGGCTGCGGATGGAGATCGAGTCGTCTCCCGAGGAGATCGACCAGCTCCGGCGCTCCGTCGACCGGCTCAAGATGGAGGAGTTCGCGCTCTCCAAGGAGTCCGACGACGCCTCGCTCGAGCGTCACGCGGCGCTGCGCAAGGAGCTCGCCGACAAGGAGGAGGAGCTGCGCGGTCTCGAAGCGCGCTGGGAGCAGGAGAAGGCCTCTCTCGAGGGCGAAGGTGCCCTGCGCAAGCAGCTCGACGCGCTGCGCAGCGAGGCCGAGCGGCTCCAGCGAGAGGGTTCGCTGGGGGAGGCCTCGGAGATCCTCTACGGTCGCATCCCGGAGCTGGAGCGGCAGATCGCCGAGGTTGCCGAGGCCGAGGACGAGGTCACCGACCGGCTGGTCGGCGAGGAGGTCGCTGCCCAGCAGATCGCCGAGGTCGTCGAGGCGTGGACCGGCATCCCGACCGGCAAGATGCTCCAGGGCGAGCAGGCCAAGCTCCTCGAGATGGAGTCCGTCATCGGCCGCCGGCTGATCGGGCAGAAGTCCGCGGTCACGGCGGTGGCCGACGCGGTGCGCCGCTCGCGCGCCGGCATCGCGGACCCCAACCGCCCCACCGGCTCGTTCCTCTTCCTGGGCCCGACCGGCACCGGTAAGACCGAGCTCGCCAAGTCGCTGGCCGACTTCCTCTTCGACGACGAGCGCGCGATCGTACGCATCGACATGTCCGAATACTCCGAGAAGCACTCGGTCGCCCGGCTGGTCGGAGCGCCTCCGGGCTACGTCGGCTACGACGAGGGTGGTCAGCTGACCGAGGCCGTGCGGCGCCGCCCCTACTCGGTGGTGCTGCTCGACGAGGTCGAGAAGGCTCACCCTGAGGTCTTCGACATCCTGCTGCAGGTGCTCGACGACGGTCGCCTCACCGACGGTCAGGGCCGCACGGTCGACTTCCGCAACACGCTCCTCATCCTCACCTCCAACCTGGGCTCGAACTTCCTGGTCGACCCGGTCATGGACGAGCACGAGAAGCACGAGTCGGTCATGGCGGTGGT
>JALZDD010000454.1 GCA_030862715.1 Actinomycetota bacterium
GATGCCGAGTGCGGTGCGGCGGCGACCACCGGGGTGCCGGTATCGCCCGCCTCGCGCAACTCCACGTCGAGCGGGACCTGGCCGAGCAGCGGCGCCCCGGCCTCCTCGGCGAGCAGGGCGCCGCCACCGGCCCCGAAGATCGAGCTGTGTTCGCCGCAGTGGGCGCAGACCGCCGCGGACATGTTCTCGACGACGCCGCCGATCCCGATACCGCTCTCGGCGGCCATCCTGGCCACGCGGGTTGCCACGACGCGTGCCGTGGTCTGCGGGGTGGTCACCGCGATCAGGGTCGTGTCCGGCAGGAACTCCAGCAGGGACAGCGTCGCGTCCCCGGTGCCGGGCGGCATGTCGATCAGCAGCGCGTCCAGCGCCCCCCAGTAGGTGTCGGTCACGAACTGGTGGAGGGCCTTGTGCAGCATCGGCCCGCGCCAGACGACCGGCTGCTGCTCGTCGACGAAGAACCCGATCGACATCAGGCCGACCCCGTGGGCCGGCACCGGCATCATCAGCTCGCCGAGCACCACCGGGTTGCGGCGGACGCCGAACATCTGGGGCATCGAATAACCCCACACGTCGGCGTCCAGGACACCGACCCGGCGGCCCTCGGCGGCGAGGGCGACCGCCAGGTTCGCCGTGACGGTGCTCTTCCCGACTCCTCCCTTGCCGCTGACCACCGCGTACACCGGTGTCCCGCTCGAACCCAGGCCGGCGGTGAGCGGCGGGGCCTCCCGTCGGATCCGCTCGGCCAGCTCGGCGCGTTCGCGGGGCGGGATGCTGGCGAACGCGACCTCGACGTCACGGACGTCGTCGAGCCCGGCCACGACCGTCGTCACGGCATGTCGGATCTCCGCGGCCAGCGGGCAGTCCTCCGTGGTCAGGCGCACCTCGACGCGCACCCGCCCCCGCCGTTGCGAGATCTCGCCGAGCATGCCGAGCTCGGCCAGCGGACGGCCGATCTCGGGATCGTGCACGCCGCCCAGCGCACGGCGGACCCGGTCCAGGTCGATCTCGGTGGTCCGGCCGGTCAGCAGGCTCACGGCTGCACCCGGAATGCGCTGCGGCGCGGCTTGACCGGTCGCATCAGGAACTCGGGCCTGCGCTGGCCCCCTGGGCCGAGGGTCCTGCGCGTCTTGCCCAGCCATTCCCGGCAGGCCTGCTCGGAGCGCCGCGCGTCGACGTACACGTCACCGTACTGGTCGCCGGGGTGCGCCTTGTCCAGGCGCACCTTCTGCAGCCAGCAGTGCATACCGGAGTGCGGGTCCGGCTACACCGCGAACGCCAGGTTCTGGTGCACGCCGGGGTCGGTCCACCAGATCCGCTCGGAGTCGGGGTCGTCGGAGGAGAACGGCTCGATCCCGCCCTTGTAGCGCAGCATCCACGAGTCCGGCCCGTCCGGGTGGGTGATGTCGACCAGGCCCTGGACCCAGCGGCTGCCCTCGGTGTCGTGCAGGCGCCAGCGACCCATGTGGTGGGACAGCGCGCACACCCCGGGCCGGATGCCCTCGGTGACCCAGACCCGGCCGACCAGGTAGCCGATCGAGGTGTTGAGCCGCACCAGGTCCCCGGTGGCGACCTGGTGCCGTGCGGCGTCGCGGGAGTTCATCCAGAGCGGGTGCGAGTTGGAGATCTCGTTGAGGTACTTGGCGTTGCCCGAGCGGGTGTGGATCAGCGTCGGCAGCCGGAACGTCGGCACCAGGACCAGGTCGCCCGCCTCGAGGTCGATCTCCGAGCGGGCGACGTGCGAGCGGATGTAGCCGGGCGTCGCGTACTCCTCCCAGCCCCAGTCGCGCATCGCCGTCGAGTAGACCTCGAGCTTGCGGGACGGGGTGAGCCATCCGGCGGTGACCGTGCCGTCGTCGTGCCGGATCCCGACCGCGCCCGCCTCGCCGATCAGCGGTGGCACCGAGGTGTCGTCGGTGGGCTTGCGCAGCACCCCGGGGGTGTCGGTGTCCGATCCGTCGGGCACCGCGTTCTCCAGCTCGGCCGCGGTCAGTGGCCGCTCGTCCTGGCGGTAGAGCTGGTCGGCCACCTCGACGACGCCGTAACGACGCATGTACTCCAGCGGCGTCATGGCCTCGGCATCGGCCTTGTCCTTCAGGCCCGGCACCCGGTTCTCGAAGACCCATCGGTAGTACTCGTCCACGGTGACCTTCTCACCGGGCCGGTCGGGGGACTCGAAGTGGCGGCGGATACCCATCGCACCGTCCGGGTCGATCCGCCAGGACAGCTCGAACCAGAACTCGTTCTCCTCCCAGACCTCGCCCGGGTTGGTGTCGCGGGTGTCCTCGAACGCGGTGCCCAGCTTCTCCATGGCCACCCGGCGGACCGGCTGGCGGAACCCGAGCCACTTCCCGGCGTGGGTCTCGTAGGACTGGGTGTCGTGGCGCTCGGTCGAGTGGCCCATCGGCAGGACGTAGTCGGCGAACTCGGCAGTCTCCGACCAGGTCGGCGTCAACGCGACGTGCACCCCGACCCGGTCGGTGTCGGACAGCGCGCGCATCCAGGAGAAGCCGTCGGGGTAGGTCCAGATCGGATTGAACACCCGCGAGAAGTAGACCTCCATCCGCCCGCGGCCCTCCTGCAGGAAGTGCGGCAGCAGGATCGACATCTCGTTGCACGCCAGCGGGTACTCGGCCGGCCAGGCGAGCTCGTTCCAGTGGTCGTGGGCGGGCACGTCGGGTCCGTGCGGGATGAACTTGTTCCATCCGTTGGGCTGGGTGCCGCCGACGGTGCCGACCGATCCGGTCAGCGCCAGCACGAACCACAGCGCGCGGGCGACCTGCCATCCGCCGAGGTTCCCGGCGGCTGCGGAACGCCAGATGTGCGCGGCGAGCCTGCCGTCGCAGCCCGCGACGAGTGCGGCGAGCTCCTCGAGCTTCGCGGCCGGGATCTGGGACTCCTCGGCGGCGAACGCGAACGTGTAGCCGGCGTAGTCGCCCTCCAGGCGGTCCAGGAAGGACTCGAACGTCGGCTCGGCGCCCGGGTGCCGCTCGCGCAGGTAGGTCTCCCAGTTGAACCAGCGACGCAGGTAGGGCTCGTCGATCCGCCGGGTGCGCAGCAGGTAGGACGCGATCGCCAGGAGGATCGCCGCCTCGCTACCGGGCCACGGGGCGAGCCACAGGTCCGCGTGCGACGCGGTGTTCGACATCCGCGGATCGACCACGATCAGCTTGGCGCCGGACTGTTTGCCCTCCATGATCCGCTGCGCGTGCGGGTTGAAGTAGTGGCCGGTCTCCAGGTGCGAGGAGAACAGCAGGATGACCTTCGCGTTGGCGTGGTCGGGGGACGGCCGGTCGTAGCCGCCCCAGAGCGTCTGCCCCAACCGCGCACCGGAGGAACAGACGTTGGTGTGGCTGTTGTGCCCGTCGACGCCCCACGCCTGCAGCACTCGCTCGGCGAACCCGTCCTCGCCGGGCCGGCCGACGTGGTAGGCCACCTCCTCGTGGCGCCCCTCGAGGATCGCGGCGCGGATCCGGGCGGCGATGTCGTCGAGCGCGGTGTCCCAGCTGACCCGCTCCCACTGCCCGGACCCACGATCACCAGTGCGCCGCAACGGGTACAGGACCCGTTCCGGGTCGTTCACCTGGTTGATCGTGGCCGGACCCTTGGCGCAGTTACGGCCGCGCGAGCCCGGATGGGCAGGATTGCCCTCCACCTTCTTGACCGAGAGATCGTCCTTGTCGACGTAGGCGAGCAGCCCGCAGGCCGACTCGCAGTTGAAACACGTGGTCGGCACCAGCATGTAGGAGTGCGGCACCTTGCGCGGGTGCGCCTTGGCGTCGTACTCGACATGGTTGTCCCAGTCCGACACCGGCGGGAAGTTGCGCAGATGCTCGTGGCTGCGGGCCCCCGGCA
>JALZDD010000468.1 GCA_030862715.1 Actinomycetota bacterium
TCCTTCGTCCTCTCCCTCGGCCCCACCGTGCTGGCCAGTGCTCTCGGACAGGACAGCGCCCTGCTGGCCGGAGCCACCGCCTGCGTGATGTTCCTCGTCGCCACCGGCATCCAGTTCGCTCTCGCACGTCTGACGACCAGGACACACCTCGCGCTGAGTGCTATCGCGGTTCTTCCGCGAACACGGTCGCCAGGTGAAGAACGACCCTTACCGCATCGCCGGGATCGCCACCCGCTCCGAGGTCACGGAGGCTGCGTGCGAGCCCGCGTTGCTGCGTCGGGCCGGGCACCTGCGGCCCTCTCTCGACAAGCCGACACCGGGGGATGTCGGTTACCGGATCGGCCAGTCGCGTGGCAAGAGTGTGTGGGCATCGGTGGAGGACAGCATCCTGCTGATCGGCCCGCCCCGATCCGGGAAGGGCGCCCACATCGTCATCAACACCATCCTCGACGCACCCGGCGCAGTCGTCACCACCTCGACCCGGCCGGACAACCTCACCGCGACGCTCCGCGCTCGCGAGCGGATCGGCCCGGTCGCCGTGTTCGACCCGCAGCATCTGGCCGAAGGCGTGTCCGCAGGCTTGCGGTGGTCGCCCATCCGAGGGTGCGAAGACCCGCTGACCGCGATGATCCGCGCCACCGGCCTCGCCGCCGGCACCGGCCTGTCCGCAGGCGGCGTCGAGGGCGGCGGATTCTGGGAGGGCAAGACGAGAACCGCGCTCCAAGCCCTGCTCCACGCCGCCGCGCTCGACCGTCGCCCGCCGGGTGAGCTGTTCCGGTGGACGCTCGATCCTTCTGCCGCCGCGGATGGGGTGGCGATTCTGACGGCGAATCCGAACGCGGCGACGGGGTGGGCGGAGTCGTTGCAGGCGATGATCGACTCCGACCCGAGAACCCGCGACTCCATCTGGCAAGGCGTCTCCCTCGCCCTCGCCGCCCTCGCAGACCCGCGCGTGCTCGATGCCGTGTCGCCGCGCGAAGGCGAGGACTTCGACCCCGAAGCGTTCCTGCGCGCCAAGGGCACGCTCTACCTGCTGGCGACCGGCGCCGGCGCCAACAACAGCGCGGCGCTGGTGGCGGCGTTCGTAGAGGACGTCGTGGAAGCCGCGCGCCGCATCGCCGCCTGCAGCGCCGGGGCCCGCCTCGACCCGCCGCTGCTGCTGGCCCTCGATGAGGTCGGCAACCTCGCCCCCTTGCCGTCGCTGCCGACGCTCATGGCCGAAGGTGGTGGCACTGGGATCACGACGATGCCGGTGTTGCAGTCGCTCGCTCAGGCGCGGGAGAAGTGGTCGGAGAACGCCGCCGGCGCGATCTGGGACGCGAGCATCGTCAAGATCATCCTCGGCGGGGCGTCGAACTCGAAGGACCTGCACGACCTGACCACGCTCATCGGGGAACGCGACGAGGTGGCCGACTCCACCACGGTCGGAGACCACGGCTCTCGCTCCGCGCAACGCTCCATCCGGCGGGTACCGATCATGCCGCCCGACACGATCAGGACGTTGCCGTTCGGGACCGCGCTCGTGCTGCTGCGCTCCGCGCCGCCCATTGTCACGAGGATGCGGACCTGGACCGACCGCCCGGATGCGAAGGAACTGCGGGCCGACAGGACCGGCATCGAGGCGATGCTGCAACGCCGTCCGCTGGAGGAGCCGGGCGCACCTGCCTGACACAAGGGCGGCCCCGGCCGTGGGGCCGCCCGTCGATGTCAGAAAGAGGACAGTCCGATGGCTCTCCACACGCAGGAATCCCTCTCCGGGTTCATCGCCTCCGACCCGCAGCTCACCTACACCGAGCGCGGCGACGCGCGCCTGTACGTCAAGATCGGGCAGGAGCACTACCGGCGGGAGGACGACGGGTCGTTCACGCAGACCGAGACGACCTTCCACGACCTCGTGGCTTTCAAGAAGACCGCCGAGCGCGCCCACGACCGGCTCACCAAGGGCGACAAATTCGTCGCGGAGGGCTACGTCCGCGAGTACGACCGCACCGCCCCGGACGGCGAGCTGGTCAAGGCCGAGGAGTTCGTGGCGAAGAAGCTCGGCCACGACCTCGCCCGCACCCGCTACGAGGTCGACCGCACCCGCCGTCAGCCCGTCGTCGCGCAAGAAGCCGCGGGTCAGACGGTCGATTCCGGGGCGCGCCGCGAGGCCAAGAGCGCCGCACCGGCGGTCGGGCTCTGACCGGCGGTGAGTGCGATGAACGAGCACGACACCGCCCCCGAGACCGACGAGCCGGACCTGGGAGAGGAGCCGGACGAGCTCGACGCACCACTGCTGCCCGAGCCTCCGCACCCGATCAACTGGAACCTCCTCACGAGCGAGGAAGCCGAGGCCGAGTGGCTGGAGCTCAACAAGTGGGTCAACTGGCTCCGCCACACTTACGGCCTATCGGCAAGCGTGGTGCCGCCGTTCTGGCATCGTCACGCCGAGCTCGTCTGGGAGCTGTCGGCGCTGCATCTGCACTGGCTGGCCGCCTACGACAGCGAGCAGAATGCCTCCGCACCACTGGGCTGGCACCGTGACTTCGCGGACGCTCGCCAGCGGCTCAGGGATTGGGTCGCCGCCTGCGGGACCCGGCTCGACCGCGACCGGCCCACCCGGCAGACCGTCTGGCCCGGCGAGGAACCGACTGATCCCGTCGAGGATCGGATCATCGCCAATCGCGACGAGGACTTCGTGCAGTTCGTGCTCGATGACGTCGCCGCCCGCCAGCAGGCCGAGGACGAGTTCTATGCCGGCCTCGACCTCGACACGGGAGAGTTGCGATGAACCGGCAGCAGCGCCGCAGGCGCGGCCGAGACAGGCGGTTCCGTGTGGAGGCGGTGCCTAAGCCGTCGCCCGACCTGCACAAGCTCGCACAGGTCTTCCTCGGCATGGCGGTTGCCCGTGCCGAGGAAGACCGCCGAACCGCCGCAACACCGCCCACGTCTCCCGAGCCACGAGAAGACAGCGGAGTAGAATAGACCCGACGCCACGGTCGATTCACTCGATCCGACCGGGTGCGCAGTCCTGTTGCCTTCGTGGCTTACCGGCGGCCTTCGTGCCGCAGGGTCGTGTTTCCGATTACGAGTCGCACCGCGCGACGGCTCCGCCCGTCGTGCTGGCTCCCACCATCGGTGAGAGGAAACACGACTCATGACTCTGGCGCCCCCAGCACCGCCTTCCAGTCTCGACCGCCTCGGCGAGACCACGACGCTCGCCGTCTCCTACCTCCGCGTCTCCACCAAGGAGCAAGCGGAGCGCGGCGGACGCGACGAGGGATTCTCCATCCCCGCCCAGCGCGACGCGAACCTCCGAAAGGCCCGCGACCTCAACGCCATCGTCATAGAGGAGTTCGTGGACGCGGGCGAATCCGCGCGCAAGGCCGACCGGCCCGAGCTGATGCGGATGATCGAGTACGTCAAGACACATCTCGTCGCCTACTGCATCGTCCACAAGGTCGACCGTCTCGCCCGCGATCGCGCCGACGACGTGGCGATCCATCTTGCGCTCAAAGAGGCCGGGGTCATGCTCGTCTCGGCGACCGAGAACATTGACGAGACCCCCTCGGGGATGCTGCTGCACGGCATCATGTCCACGATCGCGGAGTTCTACTCCCGCAACCTCGCCAACGAGGTCGCCAAGGGCATGACGCAGAAGGCCGCGACCGGTGGGACCGTGGGACGCGCGCCCATCGGGTACCTCAACATCCACAAGCGCGACGAGCTCGGTCGCGACGTTCCCACGGTGATCCCGGACCCTGACCGTGCCGCGCTGGTGCGATGGGCGTTCGAGGCATACGCGACCGGAAACTACTCGACCTCGATGCTGCGCAGCGAGCTCATCGACCGCGGGCTCACGACTGTGCCGACGCCGAAACGGCCCTCGAAGGCACCGGACCTGACCACGATCCAGGACATGCTCTCCAATCCGTACTACAAGGGCGACGTGATCTTCCGAGGCGCGCGCTATGACGGGCTCCATGAGCCGCTGATCAGCGCTGAGGTCTGGTATCGGGTGCAGAACGTCCTCACCGCGCATCAGGTCTCCGGCGAGAAGACCCAGACCCACGAGCACTACCTGAAAGGCTCGATCTACTGCGGGGACTGCGGCTCGCGGCTCATGGTCACTCACGCCAAGAACCGCCACGGCAACGTCTACCCGTACTTCATGTGCGCGGGTCGGCACTCCAAGCGGACTACCTGCACACGCCAGGCCATGCCGATCCACGACATCGAGGAGCAGGTCGAGGACTACTACCAGCGCGTCCAGATTCCCGAGCACATCGTCACTGCGCTGCGGCACATGCTCACGCGCCAGTTCGATGACCTCCACGCCGCGAGCAAGGCCGAACGGCACACCCTCGCTGTGGAGCGCGACAAGCTCCGCGACGAACGGCGGAGCCTGCTGCACGCCCACCATGCCGGGGCCGTGCCACTCGATCTGCTCAAAGAGGAACAGGACCGAATCGCCCGGCGGCTCGCGTTCCTCGACTCGCGCATCGACGCTGTTCAGGTCGAGTACGACCAGGCCAAGTCGCACCTGGAAGACTGCCTGGCTCTCGCCGGGGACATGCACGCGATCTACATGAGCATTGACGACTCTCTCCGACGCATCTGCAACCAGGCGTTCTTCGACCGCATCAACGTCTACGAGCTGGACGACGGCGGCGACGTCGTCGATGCGGACCCAGGCGAGCCTTTCGACACGCTGCTCGACCCCTCGCTCCATGCGGCAGCGCTGACCTACGAGGCCAGGCTGCGTACGGGAGAGGACGTAAAGCCCGCGGATGTCGCGGGTTTGAACATCCAATCTATGGTGGACGCAGACGGGCTCGAACCGCCGACATCCTCCTTGTAAGGGAGGCGCTCTACCAACTGAGCTATGCGTCCATGGCGCGCTCAAGGATAGGTGACACCGGTCGCGCCGCACCAACCGGCGCACGTTACGTGGCGCAAAATCCGGCCACCATGGCCCGGGGCTGCCGTTTCGCGGCTGTTACCAGCCATCCAACCCGGCCGACCAGTGACGTACCTAGGTAGGGTCAGGACTTGCTCACTACCGGGATCGGCCGGAACAGCGCCTCTACGTCGGCTCTCATCACCCGCACCAGCCGGTCGCCCACCCGGTAGGCGGGGAGCCTGCCGCGGGCGATGTAGTTGCGGATCGTTCGGTCGGTCACGCCGAGCACCTGCGCTGCCTCCGCAAGTGAATAGGACGTCCGCGTTTCCCTGGTCGTGTTGCTCCGCGCCGTCATCGCTCTCTCCGTCCTATTTTCCTCTGGGTTCTCGATACTTCTCACAGCACATGCGGCGCCACGCCATCGGACGCAGGTCCGGCCGACCTCCGTTCCTTCTACGACGTCCGTCGCTCGCCTCTCGCTGGAGAGCTGTCAACGACGACACGGGGTCTGTTTCAGGGCCTCGCTGCGCCCTGCATTCCGGAGCATGATGGCTAGCCGCGCCTCGGTCGCTTTGCTGGGACCCTGCTCGCCCTCACCCTGACCTCGGCGAGGACAACGCCACCCCTGTCATCGGGCAAGCCTCGGCGGTCTGCACAGCGCGTGTCGGCAGCGCCGTCGAAGTGTCCAAGCTCCTCATCGGAGCGAACGAACGCTGGGCCAAAGACGCCCTGGCCGCCACTGATCAGAGCTGGTCGACCAGCTCCGAGGCCTGGCGTGCTGCGAGGGCGATTTGATCCTGACGCGCGCCGCACGTCCGCAGGCACGAACCGGCGATGCTGTTGGCCATGCCCCTGGTCACATCACTGCCGCTGCTGCGAATCTTGGTGACGACCTCAATGGAATGCATCAGCATCTCACCGAGCTGGCGAGCATCGGTGTCGGCGATGATCTCGGGTGAAGCGATCTGGAGGCCGAGACGGCCGTAGGCGTCGATGAGTTCTTGGCGTTCGTACCGGAACTGGCCGTAGATCTCGCAGCTCGTCACATCGGGCAGGCCTGCGAGAATGCCGATGTTGTCCGGTGCTTCGGCCAGGGTGCGGATGTCGATCAGAGCGAGCAGATAGAGCGCCGTCTCGTGCGTCTCGGGTGGGACCATCGCCTCGACCTTCGCAACCTTGTCCATTGTCGGGCGCACGGACCGCCGCAGCAGTTCAGCGAGGATCTCCTCCTTGCCGGCGAAGTGGTAGTACAGGCTCGCCTGCCGGATGCCGACCCTTTCTGCGATCTCCCTGGTCGAGGTCGCCGCGAAGCCACAGGTGACGAACAGCTCAGCCGCCGCATGGAGGATCTGACCTCGCGGAGCCGCGGCACTCGAGCTCGGGACGTGGCGCGGACGGCCGGGGCGGTTGTCTCTCATCCTCATTGGAGCGACCTCCTAGTTCGCGACACGACGGGCAGTTCCAGTTCCACCCGCTGGAGCGGGACCTGTCGGGAAGCGTAGGCCGGACCTGGCACGCGGTTCTAGAACTGTTCTCGAAGTTTCTCGAAACCGCGGAGAGTCGGCGGCGAGGGCGAACCTATTCGCTACTTTCCGGCACTTCTGGCTCCAAGTCGTCGATCACTCGGGAGATGATCGCTCGCGCGGAGCGCCCGTAGCTGGCGACGGCGGCGAGCTGGTCGAACGCGCTGCTGTACTGGGCGATCTCCTCCGGTTGGCGGAGGTCGAGCTCGGCCGTCATCGTCTCGACGAGAACTTTGTCGTTGTCGTAGATCCAGAACCCATGCCAGGGCGAGGTCGCGTACTGGGCGTCGAAGGCGATGATTCCGAGCCGTACGTTCGGCAGCGCGGTGAGGGAGATCAGGTGCCCCAGCTGGCTGACCATCACATCGGGCGGGCAGAGCCTGTACCGAAGGGCCGCTTCGGTCAGCACGAAGTGAAATTGCTTCCCGGGCCGATGGAGGATCTCCTGCCGGCCGACCCGCCCGCGCACGGCCTCGTCGAGGTCGTTGGCGAGGTTCATCGTCCGGATTCCTTCGGCGAATCGCGCACGCGCGTACCCGGGCGTCTGGAGGAGCCCCGGGATGACGCTCACCTCGAAGGCTCGGATCAGCTTGGTCCTGAGATCGAGCTCAGCCAGTTCGTTCTGGTGTGGCCTGAGTCCGGCGCGGAGGATGCGCTTCCAGTCGGCGTGCCGGACCTCGAGAGTGTGCAAGGAGATGAGCAGTGACTCGATCTCGTCCTCGTCGCCGGTGGCCGTGACCCATGCCCGAATGTCGGCCTCGGTGGGCGTCTGGTTCCCGTTCTCGAGCTTGGAGACCTTCGAGCGCGCCCATGACAACGACTCCGCGAGCTCTCTACCACTGAGACCAGTTCGTAGGCGTAGCTCACGGAGCCGTTGACCGAGCGCGCGGCGCGCTTCAAGGACGTTCGATACGTCCGATGCCCTGTTCGTCGGCAAAATCATCCCGTCCAACGGCAAAGTGCCATGCCGTGTCGCGCCAGTAGTTGTGCGCGACGACTACCTCTGGATCTTCGATGACCTCGGCCCCAAGGAAGGCGTCGTTGTCATCGAAGTTCATGCGCACGAACATATGTGAGTCGAAGAGCCAATAGTCGTAATCCGGAAGCCCTTTCGCTTCCGCCTTGTCGCGCGTCAGATAGCGGATGTCCTCACCCGCGCCATTGGTGAACTGGGAACACCACACACCGAACCGGCTGTAGTCGGTCAACGGCTCAGTCACCACGCGGACCCGAGCAAACCGACGACCTTCGGCCGTGGCCGCGCGGATCATATCCAGCCAGCCCTCGAACCACTGCAGGTCATCCGGCTCACCGGCGAGGAACTTCCGAAGCGGCTCGCTCTCGTCCGGTGCGTTGTAGGAGTCCCGCACCTCCAGACGGAAGGCGGTGTGCTCGAAGTCGTGGAAGAGGGCCCCGAAGTCAGGACCGGGCTCGATGAAGCGGCTCAGTTTCCCTCCTCCTGATACCTGCGCGCGTAGAACTTCAGCACCTCTTCGGGGATCTCGATCAAGGTCTCGTGGTCAGGGACCGGCCCGATCTCAGCCAGCGCCTCCGGGTCCGTCACCTTCCAGCCCTGAGCGATGTAGGTCGTCCGATCAGTCCGGTCCGTGGCGAACAACGTCGGCGAGTTGCCCTGCTGCGAGTCGGGGTCCTTGCCGAGAAACTGAACTCTCATAACTGCCTCCTGAAGTTTCGAGAAACCCAGCGAACGTTTCGATGATTCTCCCGCACGGGCAGGCATGCGTCAACGAGATCGCCAGCCCCCGGCAGCGAACCCCGCAGCCACCAAACGACCCCTGCGCGCACCCGCACGGCCGAGCTGACCACCTCACCCAAGGTCCTAGGCCAATTGTGCACCTAACGGGTCGGAGAGCAGGTGGTCCACAGCCAAGGAGGTGATCGGCCGCAGAAGGCTTGGCGCCGAATCGACGAGGCCGACTGGATCGCACCTGCCTGCTGCGTCTCAGCGCGTCGATCGGCCCCGGATCGAGCATGCCAAGAACACCGCGGAGGCGCTCCATGACCACCTGGATCTCCCAGGAGATAGAGACTGAGCGCCGAGTCGCGAGAGGAGCGCGGGTCTGCCACAGGCGGTCGGCGATCGGGTCACCTACGCGGGGCGGCGTGTCGTCCGCCCATCAGGCCGGGATCATTGCGACCGAGATCGGGAGGCCGAGCGAGGCCGTATGTCAGGTCGCCTGTCAGCCCAAGCGCTGTCTTGGAGGTCGCGTGAGCGCCGACGACCAACGAACGCAGCAAGTCGACGTTCTCGACAGCCCGACCGAGTCGCTGATGCTCTTCGAGAAGGCGCTGGTCCGTCGGGGCGTTCGATACATCCGTGAGCTTCAGGATCGCGTCGCCGTGATGAGCGAGCTGCTCGGCGAGCGGGACAGCGTGGGTGAGCACGGCGCCGATCCGTGCGACGTGAGACTGCAGCCGCGCGATGGCCTCGCGATGGCCCTCGACTGGCGTCATCGTCTCCAGCATCCTGCTCGCGTAGTCGGCCGCGACCGTGGCGCGGTCGAGGTGCTCGATCAGGTCGCGGCTACCGTTGGCGATGAAGTCGGCGCGTGTGTGCAGGCGCAGGAGGTGTGCGTCGGTGACGTCGTGGAGGCGCTGTGCGCGATGTACGGGATCTTTCTCGTCCCGGGCTCGGAGTGCTTCCACTGATGCCTCGTTGAGTACGCCGACGGACGACTCGGCGACCGTGTCGAGCTCGGTCAGCACCAGGCCGGCGCGGAAGAGCGCTTCCTCGGCATTACCGATGGCGTTCTGGACGGTACGAAGCGAATCCATCGCTCTCATCGCCGCTCACCCCGCAGCGTGGCGATGCCATCGATCCCGGCAAGCGCTGTGGCCAGCCGACGAACGACCTCGCTGAGTTCACTCACTTCGCGCGTCAGGTCGATCACCCGGTCGGCCAACGTGGAGCCTCGATCGTGATCCGACATGCTGGGTTCTCCCCTCGTCGACGATGTTCACGTCATCGACAGCACCGATGCGCGGTCCCTCTGGGACGTTCAGTCCACAAGCCGGGCTCGGGCGGCTGCGACGATCCCAGCGATGTCCGAGTAACCCGCCAGGTGAGCCCGCGATGTCAACACTAGAACTGCGACGGTGTCGTCATGGACGAGGTAGATGTAAGCCAGCTGTTGATTGCCGAGCGACTCGACCATCCGAACCCGCTTTCGCCCTGGCCGAAGTCGGCCGGAGACATCTCACCGCTCAGGGTCTGCTCGCCGGGTCCCGTCACCGCGAAATGACGGCAGGCATCGACCATGTCGCCGAGGGCGTCCATCAATTCCGCTGCGTCCACGCCAGGGACCGAGACGACCTCTTCCTTGAGATGCGTCGTATCGGACGCGTACGACACCGACGCCTGCTCCACGCCGGGCCCAGACCACTTCGTTCGCGCAGCCTTCAGCCGCTCTCCGGCCTGCGCACAGGACTCAGGGACAACCTCGCCGGCCTCACCATCGACGGCAGGCGCCGCTGTCGCGACCTGCCGCCACTCCCCCGGCAAGTCGCGCTCGTGCAGGAGATCGTTGCGAAGCCGTTCCGTCGGATGCGATGTTCCGGCGGCCTCTTGCTGATCGCGGCTGGTTTCAATCGCACAGCTAGTGCCCGTGCACGCGAGCAGCATGATGAGGCCCAGTCGGGCGGTGAGGTTCCAGAACGAGTTGCGCATGCCTGCCACAGCACGCTGCCGCGGGGATACCTGGACCCACGGCCGAATCAGCCGGTCTCATCTCGCGACCGACCTGGCCCCTCGCTCAGGCTGTCGAGGCTCCTCTGTCACCTCCGCTGTCGGTCGCACTCCGGGCAGGAGGACCGCCTGCTGAAGCACGGGGCCAATAGCCCTGGGGCTTGGCACACGGACGTGAGAGGCGGTGGCGAACGACTCGGCAGCGACCAGGTTCTCGTAGCTCGAACGAGCCAGCGCGCGGCTGACGAGGAGCGGGAGGCGTACGACGCTGTTATGTCGGATCGCCGATGGGGCGATGTGCGCGTTGAACCTGAGGTCGAGGCGGTCAGCCTCCTGCTCGTTGAGTCGCATCACCTGTCGAGCCGGGCCCCGGAGGCGAGGATCCTCGGAAGCGTACTGAATACGAGCGGCCGTCTCGACGCCCGAACTCACCGCGGCCGCGAGCACCCCAGCGGACTCGGCGAAGTCCTCTGAGTTCGACGCGGCGGGGATGAGGTTGTTGAGAGCCGTTCGCACCTCTCGCCCGACCACCACAATCGCATCGTCTGGGCGGTCAGTGTGCTTGGCCAGATCGAACCAGCGGTGGCCGAGACGATGCCATGCCTCTTGTGACGCGCGTGCGGATTGCTCGATCCGTTGCGGATCCACGAGATCAGGATCGACTGTTCCGGCCAGGACCGTCCCGGCCGTCTCCGCAATGAGACTCTGCACGTGTGCGATGAGTCCAACCGTCCTCGGCGCCGGCCTCGTCGCCAGGACTCGTCCGGCCTGGGCCTCCCATGACGCGAGTGCGACCTCCAACCGATTGGCCGTTTCGTTGGATCCCAACCGCATCAGACCAGGTCGTGCGGTGCCCGCGAGCTCGGCGTGGAGAAACTGCTCAAAGGACTCCACCCGGGTCTTCCATCCGTACGCTGGTCGCCCTGGACCGTGCCCGGGCCCGCGCGGTGCAGCAGACTCGCTCCGGAACGCTTCGAGGGTGACGCCCACTGCGTGGGTGGCGACGTAGAGAGTCTGCAAGGCCGAGTGACGCGCGGCATGCACATCATCGACCTGCTCCAGGAGGACAGGGCGCTGATGATCACCCGTTCGCAAGATGCTGGTCGCGTCGCGGAGGTTGCGAACCACCAGCTCAAGGCCGACGTCGGAGGCATCCGCCGATGTCCAGCCCGCGCCGCTGACGCTCTGCTGGAAGCCGATTACGCGGCGCGCGAGCGAGTCCGCGAAGCGCCGGTGACCGAGCGGTGGCACGACCGCGGTCTCCGGCAGCGCCGCAAGCAGTCGGCTCGTGGCCTCGATCGCGCGCACCCAGCTGCTGACCATGCCCGGCGCGTGCGAGGCTTCGGGATCGTAAAGGAGTTGGCGCGCGGTCGAGGAGGCGTCCTCGAGTAGCTCGCCAACGCTGAGCGGATACGGCGCGGTCATCATGGCTGTGACCTCGAACAACGGCTCCTCGGGCGCCATCTCGGCCACCTGCCGTCCGTTGATGCTGGTGAGTGAGATCTCCGTGAGGAGCTGATCGAGGTGGTCGTGTACCCAGCCAGCAACTGGCGAAGTCGGATCGACGTCGTCCAAGAGACTACGTGCGGTCCCAATCGCCGACCGGAACTCCTCGATCCGGTCTCCGTCCTGCGCCGCTCGATGGAGCGGACCAAGCCGAGCAAGACCGAGCGCAACCTTGACCGCAGTCATCCCACCCAACCCGGTCTTGCGCGCCAGCACGGCGTCGCGGAGCGACATCGCCTCCGGCTCGGGCTCTACGTCGGGGTCCGCGAGGGAATCAACCCAGCGCTTGATCGTGCCGTGCCGTACGCCGGCGAGCTCCTCCATCCGTCGCGCACTCACCGAAGGCGTGGACTGGAGCACCTCGACGACGTCGCGACGAAACGCGTCAGAGTGCCGGATACCCGACATGCCGCGCCTCACGGAGGAGATCGCTGATCTCGACGACCAGCTCGGTCAGGCCAGGCTCAACAGGTAGCTCGGAGACCAGCTTCCAAGCCACTTCCAGGAGCTCGAGCGCGCTCCGCTCCCCCACTTCGGCCGTCTCGTCCAGATGGTACGGCCTCTCGGAGAACGAATATCCCGGCGGAAGCAGTTTCAAGACATCGGACCTTGCCACATCGAGACCGACCGCCAGAGAGGGAAGGCCAGGCGTGTACGTCGCTTCGGCCGTCGCGTGAGCCGCCGCGAACAACAGAAGCGACACCGTCTCGAGCACCGTGTTCTGCTCAACCTGCACGCCCATGGGTCGAGTCCTCTCGTCCGAATCAACTCCCTCACAGGTCGCTGGCAGTGGCCGGACATACGACTCCGGCTGCGGACAACCCGGCCGAACGCTGTGGAGTCCGCGATCGTCGGCCTCATCTGTTGATCCCCGCTTGCCTGGGTGCTGGCGGCGACGCATCCAACCCCATATCCGTCGGCGGCGGCGAAGACGGCATGATCGCCGGCCGCTCATCCGGCGTTGGCGGACTGCCGTCCCCGACCTGGACCGTCCTGAGCCTGTCGAGCGTTGCGATCGCGCTCTTCCGCACCCGTTCCGCGGTCTCCTGCACGACCTCGACCGGCTCCTTGCCAGGCACCCTGCTCGCCCAAGTCGAGATGTAAGGCGCCGTGTAGTCGCTCGTATCCATCCCGTGCGCCGCAGCGATCATCATCGCGAAGCTCTCAGCCTCGACCTCTGAGATACCACGGTGCTGCGACGCGTCAACACTGTCGGGGCCGCGCAGCGTCAGATGCCCCAGCTCGTGCGCGAGCGTCTTCACCTGCGCGGCATCGTCCATGTCCGTACGCACCGACACCTCGCGGAGCATGTAGTCGGTAAGCCCGTTCGCCCCACCGATCGCCTCCGCGCTGTTGACCAGGCGCAGCTCGAACCCGCACGCTGTGACCTGATCGGCGAGCGCGTTCCACAGGCCCTCTGGCGCCTGCCCCTCCAGAATCTTCGGCTTCGGTGGCTCAGGCAACGGTGGGCCATCCGTCTGAGAGACATCGAAGACCGTCGCCATACGCGTTCCGAGCATCCGTGACTTGACCGTCTCCCCCGCCGCTGGCGGTTCACCTCGCCCGAGCCGCCGCCACGAACTGTCATCCTCCGGTGTCGCCGACGCGAACCTCCCCGTCACCGGCGCCAAGATCGCGTACCCCGGCTGCCCCTTCATCACCTGCCGCCCCATCTGGAGCCACTGCTGGTAGCCAGCCACGTACGTCGGGAACGGCTCCGGAACCAAGCCCTTCTCATACGCCCCGACGTGCTGCACCGCGATCAGCATCGTGTTCCGCCACGACCTTGACCGAAACTGCGCCGCGAATGTCAGCGACCGCATCCAGTCCTCTCCTGTCACCAGCGCGCTCACCGACTCAGTCAGCTTCTCCTGGACCGCCTCGAGCTTCTCCTCGCGCGACTGCTTCACAGGTCGCTTGGTCTTCGGTGTGGAGCCCACGCCGTCGTACTGCACCGGCCCACGCGCCCGTCGCTGCTCGGTCGCCTCCGCGACAAGCTCGCTGAAGTAGTCGTCAGCCGCCCGACCCGATGTCACGTACGCAACGCTCCGGTCGGCCGCCGCGACCGCCTCGTCAACGGTGTCGGCGTGGCCCTCGTCGTCGTACCGGCTCCGCCACGGCGTCCTCGCTTCCGGATCCCGGCTGCTTCGGTCCGGCTCGACCCGCCACTGGAACCCGTCGGCGATGAACGAGTTGTGATCCCCCGGCTCGATCCGACACGCCAGCCCGTCCACGACCCGCCGGAACCCGACAAACTTCCCCGGCCACCGGTCCTCCGCCGCGTCGTACTTCACCCACCCCCCAGCGAGACATGAGCCGTCTTGCTCGGGGCCGCTCTGTGCCTGCTCCCAAACCATCATGATCACCAGCTGTTGAGACCCGCGCCGCGCTTTGCAGGCGCCTACCTACTCCATCGACAGCACGACTGGATGGCGCCAACTGGACGAGCACCTCGGCGCGTCGGCCGCCGGTCTTGCGGGAATCCTCCAATAGCCCATAACGGCAAACGCGTCACTACCGGCACTGTCCGCCACGCTCCACCTTGGACCCTTTCGGGCTCGCCCGACATTGCGCAGCGACCAAACGGGGTCTCGCCGCGCAGCGTGACCGCTCCATCGGGTACGCCGACTACTACGCCCAGTGGTCGTCTCGCTCCTAGCGTCGCTCCCGAGAGGGATGCCCAGCAGTGATGGGACGCTTGAACGAAGATGTCGCCAGCGCTTCCTGTCGCGACGTGGCGTGGATCATCTCCCGTTTGAGCCACATGAGTGCTGGTTGCTCTCGATGCCGAGAGCAACCGACTGCCCACCGCACATGCATAGGTCTGCCAGAGCTTCCGTGATGGGCCGTCGGCCACTGCTGAGCGTTCCAGAGCCGGTGACTGCAACGGACTGATGTCCGGTTCCAGGGGTCTCAAGCAGGGGTGTGAACCCCGGGTGTAACCCCACGCTGTGCAGTGCCTGCATCGAGTACCTTGTGAGCGGCGAGGGCGTGTACTGCCTGGGCGGGCCACGGGATTCGGTGCCCCTGGTCGCCGTGCGCTTGGTACTCCGTTGGCTCGATGACCCAGACGATCCTGAGGTCCCTGCCGCTCGTTTCCCGGCTGAGCGCGATCATCTCGACGCGGTCCCCGCGTGCGGTGGTGACTTCGACCAATGTGCCAGGCTGGATGTCCATGGCTCCATCTTGGCGGGTGCCACACTGCGACGGAATATGAATCTGGCGCCGCAATGCTTGCGGCACGTCCTATGGCAGGCGTAGCGTTCCTTGTGGCACACCAACACCTGGCGCGCCACAAGGGAGATTGATGATGACAGAGGAAGCGACACCGGCCGAAGAGCAGACACAGAACGACACGGCCGGATTCAAGCCGCCGTACATGTCGTTCATGACGTTCTGGAACTTCGTAGGAGGATTGGCGGCGCACCCACTCCCCCCGCAGATCGACCGCTCGTTGATGGGCAGCAAGTCCGGCACCGATCAGACCCACTTGGTCGCGGCCTTGAAGGCGTTCGGTCTGATCGACGAGGAACACAAGGTCCTCCCGCCGCTAGTGAGGCTCACAGAGGCGAGCGAGGACGAGCGAAAGTCCGTGTTCGCTGAGCTCGTGCGTCGCAACTACGCTGGCCCGCTGGCAGTCTCCAAGGAGAACGGCACGGCGAGCCAGCTCGAGACGTCGTTCCGCGAATCCTTCGGGCTCACCGGCGCGGAAACGGTGCGCAAGTCCATCACCTTCTTCCTTCACGCCGCCCGCATGAGCGATGTGCAGCTGAGTCCGCACTTCAAGGCCACGCGTCCTGGCCAAGGTGCCCCTGGGCAGGCCAAGCGTCGCCCCGCGAGAAGGAAGACGCCGGCACCTCCGCCTCCAGCGCCCGAACACGAAGCCCCCAAGGCCGAGGGCTACGGCCTAGATGTCGAGCTACGGACCGGCGGGACCATGTCGCTCAGCGTGAACGTCAACCCCCTCAGTCTGCGCGGCGAAGACCGTGCGTTCTTCTATGACATCGTCGACAAGATGACCGACTACGCAGAGTCACACCCATCGGTCGGCCAAGCGGCCGACGCAGAGCCGACACAGACGCAGATCTCCTCACGAGCGCAGGATGCCGATGCGTCTGCCGATCTCGACGGGGACGCGTCCTAACGGGACTGGGTGGATG
The DNA here is from genome assembly GCA_030862715.1 of Actinomycetota bacterium. The sequence goes on from JALZDD010000468.1 coordinate 15,778, forward strand.
CCTACCGGCATCCACCCAGTCATCGTCCAAGCGGCTGCCACCGCCTCAACGCAATCCCCCCGAAGTAGATCCGATATCGACCAGTGCAGACCGATTATGCAGACCCGAACGATCGAAAGGACCTCTCCATGGTAGAGGATTCGTGGCTCGCGCCGACACCCCTTGAGCCCCGGCTCTTCGAGATGGACGTGGCCTCAACCAGGACAGACGTCCACCGCGCGCCGCACTGTGCACCGCGGTGGGTACACCGTCCATCGCGGCTCAGGAAGCGCCATGGTTGAGGAACCGATCGCGCCCCGACCACCCAGCAGATTGCCCAGCGACTTGCCGGTCGGTTCGCCCCGGGACGACGGTGAGAATCAAGCCCGGATCAACGATGCACCTCCGGGCACGAGCGTGCCGGCGGCTGCCGCGATCGCACACGAAGCAGGATTGATCATCCATACGGCGATTACCGGAGGGTGGAAGGTCACGATGCCGCTGCTGGCCATCTTGGTGGTCGGGACCATGTGTCTTCTCGCAGCCGCGGTTTGCGTCATGGCGTGGCGCGCCATCGTCGGCTGACGCCTGCCTCCACTCGCACGACGTCGCGCGGAGGACCCTGTGCTGCGGTTCCCTAATTGCGGCTCTGTCTCAGCCAGCCCTGCCTCCCGGGGTACCCGCGAGCTGCTTGTCGAGCTTGTTCCACGAGTCCCGCCTGGTGCCGAGGATGAGGTTGTCGCCGATCCTGGCGCGAAGCTCCTCGTCGGCGCAGCCGTCCAGACTCCACGTTTCGCCGCCCCGCTGACAGCGCGAACTTCGAAGTGTTCGCGGCAATGCACCGATTACCCACGTTGGAAGTGTCCCCTGGATCTCGACAACATCCATGGCTAGCTTGAGTCAGAACCCCTCACACACCACGCACCTCATGCACCGTCGGAGCTGAGCGCCTGACCTCCCGTCCGGCGCTGGCGCTTCTGTAGTGCCGTCGTGAGCGTGATGGGGCTGCACAAGCTGACCGCCGGGGACGGGT